>NZ_NEUE01000261.1 GCF_002910905.1 Streptomyces sp. SM11
GCCCGAGTCCCGGGTCAGCCAGCCCCGCTCCACGAGCGCCTCGGCCTCGGACGCCAGGCTCGCCCGTGAGGCGGCCCGGCACGACCTCACGCGCGAGCAGTTCTACTTCGTGCTGCCCGACCGGTTCGCCAACGGCGACGCCTCCAACGACCGGGGCGGGCTGACCGGTTCACGCCTCGATCACGGCCACGACCCCACCGACAAGGGGTTCTACCAGGGCGGTGACCTCAAGGGCCTCACCCAGAAGCTCGACTACATCAAGGACCTCGGCACCACCGCCATCTGGCTGGCGCCGATCTTCAAGAACCGGCCCGTGCAGGGCACCGGCAAGGACGCCTCGGCCGGCTACCACGGTTACTGGATCATCGACTTCACCCAGGTCGACCCGCACTTCGGCACCAACGCCGACCTGGAGCGGCTGATCGACAAGGCCCATGCCAAGGGCATGAAGGTCTTCTTCGACGTCATCACCAACCACACCGCCGACACCGTCGACCACGCCGAGAAGGCCTACGGCTACAAGCCGAAGGGCGCCTTCCCCTACCTCGACAGGAACGGCCGCCCCTTCGACGACCGCGACGGTGTCAAGAAGGTCGACCAGGACTCCTTCCCGTACACCCCGGTGCAGACCCCGGGCATCGGGAAGAAGGTTCCCTCCTGGCTCAACGACCCCACCATGTACCACAACCGGGGCGACTCGACGTGGGCCGGCGAGTCCAACGAGTACGGCGACTTCTCCGGGCTCGACGACCTGTGGACCGAACGTCCCGAGGTCGTGAAGGGCATGGAGAGGATCTACCAGAAGTGGGTCCGCGACTTCGACATCGACGGCTTCCGCATCGACACCGTCAAACACGTCGACCTGGACTTCTGGACCCAGTGGGCCACCACGCTGGACGCGTACGCCGCGAAGCGCGGCCGGGACGACTTCTTCATGTTCGGCGAGGTCTACTCCGCCGACACCGAGGTCACCTCCCCGTACGTCACCCGGGGCCGCCTGGACTCCACGCTGGACTTCCCGTTCCAGGACGCCGCCCGGCAGTTCGCCTCCCAGGGCGCACCCGCCGACCGGCTCGCCTCGGTGTACGGCAACGACTACCGCTACACGACCGACAAGGCCAACGCCTACGAGCAGGTCACCTTCCTCGGCAACCACGACATGGGCCGCATCGGGACCTTCCTGAAGCAGGACAACCCGAAGGCCGGTGACGCGGAGCTGCTGAAGCGCGCCCGGCTCGCCAACGAGCTGATGTTCCTCGGCCGGGGCAACCCGGTGATCTACTACGGCGACGAGCAGGGCTTCACCGGTGCGGGCGGCGACAAGGACTCCCGCCAGACCCTCTTCGCCTCGAAGACCGCCGACTACCTCGACGACGACCAGCTCGGCACCGACCGCACCCACGCCGCGGACGCGTACGACACGAAGCACCCCGTCTACCGCTCCATCGCCGCGCTCTCGAAGCTCACCAAGAAACACCCGGCGCTGCGCGACGGCACCCAGATCGAGCGGCTCGCGCAGGGCTCGGTGTACGCCACCTCGCGCATCGAGACCAAGCGGCCCCACGAATACCTGGTCGCCTCCAACAACGGCACCAGCCCGAGGAAGGTCCAGCTCGCCACTGAGTCGGCCCGCATGAACTTCCGCACGATCTACGGCGGTTCCGGCTCCGTCCGCAGCGGCAAGGACAAGAAGGTCACCGTCACCGTGCCCGCCCTCTCCAGCATCGCGCTGAAGGCGGACCGGCCCGCGGGCGCTCCCGCCGCCAAGCCCGGGGTCTCGCTGAAGGCCCCGGCCGCCGGCGCCACCGGCACCGTCGAGATCTCCGCCGACGTGACCGGCGGACAGCTCAACCGGGTCGTCTTCGCCGCGCAGACGGGCAACGGGAAGTGGAAGACCCTCGGCACCGCCGACCACGCCCCGTACAAGGTCACCCAGCACCTCGACGGGACGGTGAAGGCGGGCACCCCGCTGCGCTACAAGGCCGTCGTCGTCGACCGGACCGGCCGCACCTCCGGCGCTCTCGCCTCGACCACCGCCGGGCAGGCCCCGCCGCCCGGGAAGCCCGTCGCCGTCGAGCGCGACCGGGCCGTCGTCCATTACAGGCGCGCGGACGGCGACTACGCGGGCTGGCAGCTGAAGTCCGGTGGGAAGACCGCCGAGTTCATCGGCCGGGACGCGTACGGCGCGTTCGCCTGGACCGACCTGGAGGAGGGCGCCGGCTCACTCCCGTACACCGTCGAGAAGAACGGCACGGCCGACGGCCCGGAGCGGACCATCGACCTCGGCGTGACCGGTCAGGTCTGGATCGAGCAGGGCAAGGACGAACAGACGGCCGAAGCTCCCGAGGCCCCGCCGCAGGACACCGCCAAGGCCGTCCTCAACTACCACCGCCCGGACGGGAACTACGACGGCTGGGGGCTGCACACCTGGGCCGGGGCCAAGGAGCCCACCGACTGGTCGAAGCCGCTGATGCCCGTGAAGAAGGACGCCTACGGAGTCACCTTCGAGGTGCCGCTCGTCGACGGCGCCACCACGCTCAGCTACATCCTGCACAAGGGCGACGAGAAGGACCTCCCCAGCGACCAGTCCCTCGACCTCGCCACCTACGGCCACGAGGTCTGGATGCTCGGCGGCAAACCCGGCTACCTGCTCCCGCAGACCGGTGGTGGCGCGGCCCCCGACCTCGGAAAGGCCGAGGCGCAGTGGATCGACGCGGACACCGTCGTCTGGAAGGTCAAGGCCACCGACGCCACCAGCCAGCAGCTCGTGTACGCGAAGAAGGGCGGCATCTCCGTCGTCGACGGGGCGCTCTCCGACGAGGGGCGGTGGCTGCGGCTCTCGCAGGCCGCGCTCAGTGACGCGCAGAAGGCCAAGTACCCGCACCTGAAGGACTATCCGGCGTTCACCGTCGACACCCGCGACCGGGACCGGGTCCGTGAGTCCCTGCGCGGCCAGCTCATCGCCACCCAGCGTGCCGCCAACGGCGCTCTGCTCGCCGCCACCGGCGTACAGACCGCGGGCATCCTGGACGACCTGTACGGGAAGAAGGCGGCCTCCGCCGAACTCGGCCCGGTCTTCCGCAAGTCGAGGCCCACGCTCTCCGTGTGGGCGCCCACCGCCCGGACCGTCTCGCTCGAACTCGACGGCCGTAGGTACCCGATGAAGCGCGACGACCGCACCGGCGTCTGGTCGGCCACCGGGAAGAAGAGCTGGCGGGGCAAGCCCTACCGGTACGCCGTGACCGTCTGGGCGCCCACCGTCCAGAAGCTGGTCACCAACAAGGTCACCGACCCCTACTCCACCGCCCTGACCGCCGACTCCGCCCGCAGCCTCGTCGTCGACCTCACCGACCCGAAGCTCGCGCCGCGGGGCTGGTCCGGCCTGAAGAAGCCCGCCGCCACCCCGCTGCGGGACGCGCAGATCCAGGAGCTGCACGTTCGCGACTTCTCGGTGACGGACCGCACGGCGAAGCACCCCGGGGAATACCTCGCCTTCACCGACACCCGCTCGGCCGGCATGAAGCACCTCAGGAAGCTCGCCGGCTCCGGCACCAGCTACGTCCACCTGCTGCCCGTCTTCGACATCGGGACCGTCCCGGAGAAGAAGCGCGACCAGGCGAAGCCCGACTGCGACCTGTCCGTCCACGCCCCCGACTCCGAGGAACAGCAGGCCTGCGTGGGCAAGGCCGCCGCCAAGGACGCGTTCAACTGGGGCTACGACCCGCTGCACTACACCGTCCCCGAGGGCTCCTACGCCTCCGACCCGGACGGCACGCGGCGCACGGTCGAGTTCCGGCAGATGGTGCAGGGCCTCAACCAGGCCGGTCTGCGCACGGTCATGGACGTCGTCTACAACCACACCGTCGCCTCCGGACAGGACGACAAGTCGGTCCTCGACAGAATCGTGCCCGGCTACTACCAGCGGCTCCTGGAGGACGGCACCGTCGCCACCTCCACCTGCTGCGCCAACACCGCGCCCGAGAACACCATGATGGGCAAGCTCGTCGTCGACTCGATCGTCACCTGGGCGAAGGAGTACAAGGTCGACGGCTTCCGCTTCGACCTGATGGGCCACCACCCCAAGGCCAACATCCTCGCCGTCCGAGAGGCCCTGGACGGCCTCACGCCTGCCGAGGACGGCGTCGACGGCAAGAAGATCGTCCTGTACGGGGAGGGCTGGAACTTCGGCGAGATCGCGGACGACGCCCGCTTCGTCCAGGCCACCCAGAAGAACATGGCCGGTACCGGCATCGCCACCTTCTCCGACCGGGCCCGCGACGCCGTGCGCGGCGGCGGCCCCTTTGACGAGGACCCCGGCGTCCAGGGCTTCGCCACCGGCCTCTACACCGACCCCAACTCCTCCCCGGCCAACGGCACCCGCGCCGAGCAGAAGGCCCGGCTGCTGCACTACCAGGACCTGATCAAGGTCGGCCTCACCGGCAACCTCGCCGACTACACCTTCACCGACACCTCCGGGCGCACGGTCAAGGGCTCCGACGTCGACTACAACGGGGCGCCCGCCGGATACGCGGCCGTACCCGGCGACGCGCTCGCCTACTCCGACGCCCACGACAACGAGGCCCTCTTCGACGCCCTCGCCTTCAAGCTCCCGGCCTCCACCACGGCCGCCGAACGGGCCAGGGCCCAGGTGGTGGCGATGGGCGCATCCGTCCTCTCCCAGGGGCCCTCGCTCTCCCAGGCGGGCACCGACCTGCTGCGCTCCAAGTCCCTGGACCGCAACTCCTACGACAGCGGCGACTGGTTCAACGCCCTGCACTGGGACTGCCGCGACGGCAACGGCTTCGGCCGGGGCCTCCCGCCCGCCGCCGACAACCAGGACAAGTGGGCGTACGCGAAGCCGCTCCTGGCCGCCACCGGCACCATCGCGCCGAAGTGCGCGCAGATCGACGGGGCCTCGGCCGCCTACCGTGACCTGCTCACCATCCGCAGCACCGAGAAGGAGTTCTCCCTGAGCACCGCGGACCAGGTGCAGTCCGCCCTGTCCTTCCCGCTCTCCGGCGCGGCCGAGACCCCCGGGGTGATCACCATGCGCCTGGGCAGGCTCCTCGTCGTCCTCAACGCCGCGCCGACCACCGCCGAGCAGCGGCTCGCCGCACCGGCCGGCAAGACGTACGCGCTGCATCCCGTCCAAGCCAAGGGTGCGGATCCTACGGTCAAACGAGCCAGGTACGACAGGAAATCAGCCACTTTCACCGTCCCGGGACGCACGGTGGCCGTCTTCACGCTGCGCTGACCCCGGGCGGCACTACGGTGACGGCAGACGTCGGCAACGGAGCCGCGACAGCCGTCCTGGTCCACCGGGCCGGTCCCGTTCTCCCTTCCGGGGGAGGCGGGGCCGGCCCGGTGTGCGCGGCAGGAGGAGCCCCGCCCGGGGCGGTCGGCCCGCCGGCGCCCCCTGCCCCAGCGCGCGGACGGTGATGATGACCACGGTGGGATACCTTCCCGAGGAGACGAGCAGCTTCTTCGGGAGGCGGGCCGAACTAACCCGGCTGCACACCGCGTTGACCACCCGGCGGATGACCACCCTGATCGGCCCCGGCGGTGTCGGCAAGACCAGGCTCGCGCTCCGGGCCGCCCGCGCCGCCGCCGGCGGCTACGCGGACGGTGCCTGGTGGGCCGACCTCTCCCCGCTCTACGACGACGGGCTGCTGCTCCCCACCGTCTCGGACGCGGTCGGACTCGCCGACCACACCCTGCGGATGCCCGTCGAGGCGCTCTGCGAATGGCTCGGCGACAAACACCTCCTGCTGGTCCTCGACTCCGCCGAACACCTCCGCGGCCCCTGCTCCCATCTGCTGGCCGAGATCCTGACCACCTCGACGGGCCTGACCGTCCTGGTCACCAGCAGGCAGCCGCTCGGCACCCACGGCGAGTACGTCGTCGAGGTGCCGCCGCTCCCGGTCGACGGCGCGCCCGACGCCCTCCAGCTCTTCGCCGACCGGTTGCGCGCGGCCGCCCCCGGGGCCGGACTCGACGCCCCCGGCGACGAGGCGGCCGCCGCCGAGATCTGCCGCCGTCTCGAAGGCATCCCGCTCGCCCTCGAACTGGCGGCCGCGGGCATCGGCCGGCACAGCGTGGCCCAGCTCGCCGCCCGGATCGGCAGCCGATTCGACGCCCGGAGCGCCGGCTTCCGCGCGCCCGGCCGGAGCGGCGGCCTCGCCCTCGCCCCCGGCTTCGGCGCACCGGGGGCGGACGGAGCCGACGAGGATCCGGGCACGGCCCGCCTCGATCTCCTCACCGACACGTCGGTGTGGCCCCGCCGCCACCGCACCCTGCGCACCGCCATCGGCTGGTCCCACGAGCTGTGCACCCCGCTCGAACGCCTCCTGTGGGCCCGCCTCACCCCGCTGCGGAGCGACTTCGACGCGGAGGTCGCCCGCGAGGTCTGCACCGGGGGGCCGCTCACCGCCGACGAGGTGGACCGGGCGCTCCAGGGCCTCGTGGCCCAGTCCGTCGTCCAGCGCGACGGCGACCGCTACCGGATGCTCGACACCCTGCGCGAGTACGGCCGGATGTGGCTCACCGAGCTGGGCGAGGCCCGCGCCGCCGCCGACCGGCACGCCGCAAGCTTCCTCGGCCTGGCCCGCCGCGCCCACGACGGCTGGACCGGACCGGACCAGGTGTCCTGGTACCACAAGGTGTCCGACACCCATCTGGACCTGTGCGTCGCCCTGGAGCACCTGCTCGTCCACGACGTAGGCGGCGCCCAGGAGATGGCGGGCCGCGTCGGTTTCTTCTGGGCCTGCTGCGGCCATCTCTCCGAGGCCCGGAACTACGCCCAGCGCGCCCTGGACGCGGGCCCCGTCGACGGTCCCCACCGGACCAGGCTGCACTGGGTCCTCGGCGTCTCGGCCCTGCTCCAGAGCGATTTCGCGACCGCCGAGAAGTACGGCGCGCTCTGCACGGCCACCGCCCTGTACGACGGGGACGACGAGGGCATGCTCGGCGCGGTCTATCTGTCCGGCCTCACCCGGCTGATGACCGGGGAACCCGCAGCGGCCCTGGAAGCGGCCGGGCGCGTCCTGCGGATGGCCGACAGCGTCCCGGTGGACTCCGCCCATCGGCTGCGCTGCCGCCTCGTCACCGTCTTCGCGCTCACCGCGCTCGGCCGGTTCACCGAGTCCGAGGAGGCGGCCACCGCGCTGCGCCGGGCCTGCGAACGCGGCGGCGAATACTGGACCCGCTCCTACGCGGACTACCAGCTCGCCCTGATCGCCCTGCTCCAGGGCCGCCCGGCGGCCTCCGCCGCCCACGCCCGGTCGATGCTCGCGGGCAAGCACCGGCTCCGCGACAGCTTCGGTATCGCGCTGGGCCTGGACGTCCTGGCCGCCGCCATCGCAGCCCAGGGCGCGGGCGCGCAGGCCGCCCGGGTCTACGGCACCGGGCACGCGTACTGGCGCATGGTCGGCCACCCCCAGCGGGGCACGCCCGAGCTGGGTCCGGTCCGCGAGACCTGCGAGCTCCAGGCGCGGGCGGCCGTCGGCGACGAGGCCTACCAGCGCGCCTTCGAGCGCGGCCAGTCGGACAACGCGGAGGTCGGTCTGGCCGCCGCGCTGCGCACCGGGCTCCAGCTCTGACCCGTGGGGAATCCGCCGTCGACCGGGGGGTGCCCCTATCTGTTTCGTCAACCCTGGTGGGGTCGGCTTGTAGGGGACGTTCCCGGCGGATCGGGTGCCTGATGGGCAGCCCGGTGGCCGGCAGCGCCGGGGTGGCCGTGCCGGTGTGCGGGCGTGATGGGGCCTGGAGGGTAGGGGCGGCGGAGATTTCAGGCGGCGAGGTCGACGTCGTCGGGGGTGCGTGGTTCGTAGAGGGCTCCGGTGCGGATCATCGCGTGGATGACGTTCACACGTTGGCGGGCCAGGCGGAGGATGGCCTGGGTGTGGGTCTTGCCGCGTGCGCGCTGGCGGTCGTAGTAGGTCCGGGAGGACGGGTCGGACTTGCAGCCGATCGCGGCGAACGCGGCTTGGAACAGGGCGCGTTTGAGGAGGCGGTTGCCGCGGTGGGGTGCGTGCTCGCCGCGGATGGAGGTGCCCGAGGACTTGGTGGCGGGGGCGAGTCCGGCGCAGGAGGCGAGGTGTCCGGCGGTGGGGAAGGCGGTGCCGTCACCGATCGCGACGATCACGGCCGCGGTGGTCCTGACGCCCAGGCCGGGCATGGACGTCAGGAGGTGGAAAAGAGGGAGGGCCTCCAGCAGGGCGGCGATCTCCTGCTCGGCCTGACGCCGCTGGGTGTGGGCGGCGGCGAGCTGGGCGGCCAGGCCCGGCACGATCAGCGCGCTGGCCTCGGTGCCGGGAACGACAAGGGTCTGCTCGGCGAGGGCGTCGAAGATCTCGGTGGCGAGGTGGTGGGCCTTGCGCGAGCCGTGCGCCTTGAGCAGGACCTCGCAGCGGCCTCGGCCCAGCTTCTTCAGCCTGGCCGGGGAGCCGTGCCGTTCAAGGAGGGCCAGGATGTAGGGGTAGCCCAGGCGTGGGCCGACCACCCTTTCGAGAGTGGGGTGGATCTGGGAGAGCAGGCCGCGCAGCCGGTTGGTGGTGCGGTTGACCTCGCCGGCCAGGTCGTTGTCGTAGCCGGTGAGCATGGTCAGCTCGGCCAGCGCCTCGTCGTCGCGGTCCACCGCGCGCAAGGTGTGGGGCATGGTCCGGGCGGTGTCGGCGATGACGAAGGCGTCACGGGCGTCGGTCTTGGCCTCGCCGGGGTAGAGGTCGGCGGCCCGGCGCATCGACAGTCCCGGCAGGTAGGCGACCCGGCAGCCGGTGGCGCGGGCCACGGTCAGCGGCAG
>NZ_NEUE01000262.1 GCF_002910905.1 Streptomyces sp. SM11
TTGCCGTCAACAGCCACGCCCACCAGTTCCGCAGCGTCAGCGGCCGGGTCCATCGCGTGCCGGGCGAGCCAGGCGCCCACAGCATCATCCAGGACATCGCCGTCCAGCCGCTACAGCAGACGGCCCAGGGTCGTCGCACGTGGCAGCCCACGCAGCCCGATCCTCTCCCGCACTTCAGGGGCGGCATCGACGGCGAAGCGGGAGATGCCGGCCAGCGTCGTGGCGCCGCCGAGCACCGCGAGCAGACACAAGGCAAGCAGGGCGCCCAGCCGGTACCGCGGCGGCCCCGCACCCGCCGCGGATCAGGCAGGCGGTCCAAGACCTGGGACAGCGAGGCGAGTTCGGGTAGGTCGATGTTCCCGCGGTGGCGCTGCAGGACATCGATCAGGGAGGATGACACGCGAACGCGACCCCTGTTCTTGATCAACGGCTTCGAGAACCTTGATCATCAGAGGTCGCGTTCGTCACGTCCAGACCCGGGCAAGCAGGCCATCAGGGGCCGTCCACGGGCAAGTCACTCGTCTCGCCGCATGAGAACGCACGCGCCCTGGGGTGAGGTGACGGACGGGAACGGGCCAGGTCAGGTTGTGTCCCTTGCCGAGTCGGACGACGAGACCTACGTGCGGGAGCGTTGAGGACCACCCGCCGGGCATTCGGCTGCTGCACCGATCGGTGCTACTGAGCTTGATCGAGTGATGTCGGGCTGTTCGCCAGACCGGTGGCAAAGGCAGGAGTCCTCGACCGGCTGCACCGGGTCCTGCTCGCCGAGTTGAACGCGGTCGGCGAGCTCGACTGGTCGCGGGCATGCGTGGACGGCTCTCACATCCGGGCGAAAGAGGGGGTGCCGACACCGGTCCGTCGCCGGTTGGCCGGCGCAAGACCGGCAGCAAGCACCACTTGATCTGCGACGGTCGCGGCATCCCGCTCAAAGTCATCACGACCGCGGTGCTTCGATTGGCTTCGTACGCGACAGTGAGCAGCATTTTGACAGCAGTTCGGGAGGCGCTGCGATGGCTGGCCCGCGTCGGATGTTCACGGCTTTGAGCAGCAGCTCGGGGGCCGTGGGCAAGATCGGCCGTCTGCTGCTTTCGGAGGGGTAGGGCAAAAGCGCTGGCTACGGGGGCCAGGCGGTCCGTCGCGGCGGCATCGTGGCCGGGTGCCAGGCCCGTGCTCTGTGTTGCTGCTCAAAGCCGTGAACATCGACATCACCGCCGTGCAGGTGCCTCCCGCAACGGTGAACAACTGCTGACGTGAGTCGTGAACAAAGCCAGCTCGCCGCTGTCCTGTCTCAACGAACCCAGTCGACGGCAGGCCGCTGACGTGGGTGGACTAACTACGTTGAGACAGGCGCGCGCGGGTTGCTCCGCCGCTCCGTGTCGCCCACCTGCGGCGACTGCATTCATTGAGACGAACCGATGCCGACTCGGTTCGTTGAGACGGGTCAGCCGCTGCTAGCGGCTTCAGGCTCTCCTTCCGCCAGATGCGCGCGATGTAGTGCCAGGACACGGTGATGTTCTCGGTCCGCTCCAGGTACTTCGCCAACTCCCGTGCGGACCAGTGCGAAAGCCCTGTGCCGCTTGGTGGCGTCATGCGCGTCAGCGCGATCACCCTGGCCCGCACCCGCACCGGCACCTGTTCCCGTGCGCCACCGGGACGCTCCCCTTCCAGCCCGGCCAGGCCCTGCTCGGCATAGCGGGTCTTCCAGCGGTCCACGGTCGGCAGCGACACTCCGAGCAGCTCGGCAATGTCCTTGCGGCGGCGCCCCTCGCCCGACCACAACACGATCCGGCCCCGCGTGGCTATGTCCGCAGGCACGTCCCTGCTGTTCACCAACTCCCGCAACTCGGCGGCCTGTTCCACGGAGAGCTCCATACCAAGAGACCCTGCCACACAAGATCAAGTAATGCTGACGGAATCACGAGACACCAGGTCAATACCCGCGTTCCGGCGGTACCTCCTCGAATTCGGCCTCCCACCCGGAGCCCAAAGCGGTACGACAACGCTGACCGCCGTCGAAAGAGTCCGGGTCGAAGGCGCTCAGCACAGGATCGCCGTACGCGCCTACTGGTTCCCCACAGTCTCCCCGCACAGTCAGACCTAAACGATCACTCAACCTTCCCTACGTTGTCTGCGGGACCGGGCGAGCCCTTCGTATGGTTCTCCCACCCAGGGGCGTCGGGTGTGGCTTTCAACCTTCTGCCGTTTGTGGCTTGCAACGATTGGCCACCCGACGCCCCACGACGACTCGGCTGCCAATTAGGAATTGCGAATGATCGCTCCGTAGGGAATCGACAGCGAGGTCGTCCGTCGGGAGGAACCCAGCACACCCCACCGCACGGAGGCACCATGGCCGCGATCTGGGCCGGCATCGACGCAGGCAAGACCCACCACCACTGCGTCGCGATCGACGAGAGCAGCCGTCGGCTGCTGTCGCGACGCGTCGCCAACGATGAGCCCGAACTCCTCGAACTCCTCACCGATGTCCTGGCCCTGGGCGATGAGGTGACGTGGGGCATCGACCTGGCCGACGGGGGAGCCGCCCTGGCCATCGGTATCCTCCTCAACCACGACCAGCCGGTCCACTACATCTCCGGCCGGGCCATCCACCGCGTCTCCGAGAGCTACCGCGGAGAAGGGAAGACCGACGCCAAGGACGCCGCCGTCATCGCCGACCAGGTCCGCGTCCGCCGCGACCTGCACCCCATACGCGCCGGCGACGAAACCGTCATCGACCTCAAGATCCTCACCGGCCGCCGCATGGACCTGGTAGCCGACCGCACCCGCACGGTGAACCGGCTCAGGGCCCAGCTGACCGGTATTTTCCCGGGCCTGGAACGAGCCCTGGACCTCACCAACAAGGGCCCGCTGACCCTGCTGAACGGCTATCAGGCGGTTGGAGGAGATGTGCGCGAAGCGCGCCGGGCCATGGCCCGGCGCGCTTCGCGCACATCTCCTCCAACCGCCTCGGGGCTGTTCTACAGGGCGACGGAGGATCAGCTACTCGCGGTTTGTCACTGTGGGTAACTGCTTCTGGGGCCTTCTCGACAGCCTTGCCAGAGGGCGGTGGCGAGGCGATGGCGCCGTACAGGGTGTGCCCAGCTCAACGGCGTGTCTCCCATCACTTGGTGCTTCGGCTCGCATGCGCGCGGAAGACCCTGTCCTCATGCGGACCGTAAGCGAGGTCGAACACGACCAGGACGCCGGTGCGACGGTCCCGTCCCTCCTCCGCGTCTCGTAACTGGACATTGATACGGCGGTCACGGATGGTCCCGATGATCGCGGGGAGTACCGCGACTGCCAGTATGGCCAGAGTGATCACGGTCTGGACGGCGGTGTCGAATGTGTTGTTCATGGCTCCAGCCTGGTCATTGGCACGACTCGGCGACAGCGGCAGGACTGCCAACTGGCATCAGATTCCAGCCACATTTGTGTGCTTATGAGAGCCCTTCCACAGCAGCGGCGGCCACCACCAGGTCCTGCCATGACATGCCCACACTCTTGAAAAGCTTCGGCCTCCGGTGCCGGACGTTCACGGCTCCGCGCACAAGCTCGGACAGGTTGCCAGCTATCGCCTCCGTACCGATGTCGCCAGAGCGCAGAGGAATCAGGATGTCGCCTGCCTCACTCAGCGCCGCGGTGCGCGCTTCGACAACGACTGTGGCCCGGGCGACGAATTCGGCGTCCACCTCTCGGGCCGTCGGATCGTGAGATCCCATGGCTACGACGACCGTGTGGGATGCGATGTCTGCGGCCGGGAACAGCGGCGTACGCGATGTCGTACAGCAGGCCACGATGTCGGCGCTCGCGACGGCTTCCGATGAGACCGTCTCTGCGTTCAGGCCGGCCTTTTGGCAGCGCTCGACCAGCTTCGCTGTCTGCTCAGGGCGACGCGTGACGACACCGACCGAGGAGATGGGGCGCACGGCCCGGATTGCCTCCACGTGGCCCCATGCCTGTGGTCCGGCGCCGAAGACGACGAGCCGTTCGGAATCCGGGACCGCCAGGTGGTCCACGGCCACGGCGGAAACCGCGGGGGTGCGCAGCAGGGTCAGGGCGGAGCCGTCGATCAGGGCTTCTGGGCGGAGCGTGGCCGCGTCCATCAGGAGATAGGAGGCGATGATGCGTGGCTGCCCGCGGGCGGGGTTGCGGGGAGCGACTCCAGCGATCTTTACTCCGGTGTACGAGGATGTCGTGGAGGGCATCAGCAGCAGCTGGCCCGCGTCGACGTCGAGCACGGTGCGGGGGATGTCCGCTTCGGGGTCCAGCCCTGCGCGCAGGGCTTGTTCCACTGCTTGGATGGCTTGTGGCATGGGCAGGCGGCGCGTCAGTTCGTCGGCGTCGATCAGTGGCAGTGCTGTGGGGTTCACGCACTCAGTTCCTTCAGAACGTGTGAGGTCTTCTCCAGTGCGGCTGCCAGTTGGGCCGGTTCCTGCCCGTAGGTGAACCGGAGGTGGTGCTCGGTTCCGAAGTGGGCGCCGGCGCCGACCAGCACGCCGCCGCGGGCGTGCAGTGCCTCGGCGACTTCGGTGCTGGGCAGATCCAGGTGGTAGCGGACGAAGGCAAGGGAGGTGGCCTGGGGCGGCACGGCTGACAGCAGCTGGTCGTGGGAATCGATCCACTGCTGCATCTGGGTCCAGCTCTCGCGGAGGAAGCCGCGGTAGCGGTTCAGCAGCCGGGTGCGGGTGACGGAAGTGAGCGCCAGTTCCGCGAGAGCCATGGCCGGCCCGGCCGCGGAGACGGTGGTGTATTCGTGTCGTTGGCGAAGCTGCGGCGTGAGCGTGGGTGGTGCGATCAGCCAGCCGAGACGCAGACCCGGCATGCCGAATGCCTTAGAGAGGCTGCCGACGCATACGACTCGGTCGTACCGCCCCCAGAAGGTGGGACTGGCCTCATCGGTGTGGAGTTCGGTGCCGCGGTGCACTTCGTCGGAGAGGATCCATGCGCCCACACGGTCCGCGATGGAGACGATCGCCTGTATCTCCTCCTCGGTGAGGATGGTGCCCGCCGGGTTGTTGGGGGTTGTCACCGAGATGGCTCGGGTGTCCGGACGGACCGCTTTTGCCAGGGCGTCCATGTCGGGTCGCCATCCACGCTGCGGGTCCAGTGGGAAATCCTCGACGACGGCGCCTCGATTGAGGGCGGCACCCCAGACCTGGCGGTAGCCGGGTGACATGGTCACCACATGGTCCCCAGGTCGGATGAGGGTCTCGACGGCGACTGTGTTGGCCTCTGCCGCCCCGACCGTGACGATGACCTCCGAGGCATGGTCCGCGCTCCCGGCGTGCCACTGTGCTATCTGCGCGCGCAGTTGGTCGGTGCCGCATGTCGGGGGGTAGCTCAGCTCGCTGTTGAGAAGCCGGCTCAGGGACTGCTCGCTGTCCACGAGGTCGCGCAGCCGGATCGGCCGGCAGCCGCTGTCGGCCAGGCTGTACGTGGCGGTGGCTCCCAGTCGCCCCTGCCATTCCAGCAGTTCGAACGGGGTGAAGGTCATGGATGTCCCCCAGGGACTCGGCGGAATGAACGCATGGGAGGTGGCGCTAGTCGGCGCTGTCCACCTTGGCTGGATCGCGTTCGACGACCGGGCCGAGGACGGTGTCGATGCGGCGCATCAGCGCCGGGTCGATACGGATGCCCGCAGCCTTCGCGCTGTCGCGTATCTGCTCCGGCCGGGAGGCGCCCACGATGGCCGCGGCGACGTTCGGGTTCTGCAGCGTCCAGGCGACAGCGAGCTGAGCCTGGGTCAGGCCCAGTTCCTGAGCGATGGGGGTGAGCTGCTGCACCCTCTCGAGCACTTCGTCACGCAGGAAGGTCTTCACCCAGCCGGAGCCCACCTCGTCCGTGGCCCGCGATCCGGCGGGCGGAGGATGCCCGGGCAGGTATTTACCGGTGAGTACGCCTTGGGCGAGGGGCGACCAGACGATCTGGCTGAGCCCCTCCCGATCGCAGAGGGGTACGACCTCCTCCTCGATGACACGCCAGAGCATCGAGTACTGGGGCTGGTTGGACACGAACCGGTCCAGGCCCAGTTCTCCGGCGAGTTTCATGGCCCGTGCGATCTGGTCCGCGGTCCACTCCGAGACGCCGATGTAGAGGACCTTGCCTTGCCGGATGAGGTCGTCGAAGGTCTTGAGGGTTTCCTCCAGCGGAGTCCGGTGGTCGAAACGATGTGCCTGGTAGAGGTCGATGTAGTTGGTGCCCAGTCTCGACAGTGAGCCGTTGATGGCCTCGGTGATGTGCTTGCGGGACAGACCGCCGTCGTTCGGTCCGGGACCGGTCGGGAAGAACACCTTGGTGGAGATCACCAGGGACTCGCGACGCTGGCCTTTCAGCGCCTTGCCGAGTACGGCCTCGGCCGCTGTGCCTGCGTACACGTCGGCTGTGTCGAACGTGGTGATTCCGGCGTCCAGCGCGGCGTGGACACACTGGACGGCCTGGTCGTCGTTGATCTGGGCGCCGTGCGTGAGCCAGTTGCCGCAGGCGATCTCACTGACCTGAAGTCCGCTACGGCCCAGTTGTCTGAATTTCATCCGCAGTCCTCACTGTTGTCGTCCCCGCGCGGAGGCAGGAGCGTGATCCGCACGCGGTTGTCGTGGAAGACCGCTCCGCCGCCCATGTCTGCGTCCCGTTCGTCGACGGTGGCGTTCGGGCCGGAGCCGTCAGTCAGTTTGGGCCAGTGGCCCTTGGTCGTCATGGCGACTCCTGGGCGTACGACGTCGTCGATCCTGGCCAGGGCCTCGAACATGCCTCGGCTGTTGGCCACCTGGACGCGATCGCCGGCTGCGATGCCGCTCGCTGCGGCGTCCTTCGGGTGCAGCACCACGTACGGCGGCCCGGCCCGGCGGCGCAGCGATGGCTTGTTCCCGAAGATGGTGTTGAGGAAGAAGTGGTTCGCCACGGAGAGGAGGACGAAGGGGAAGGACTGTGCCAGTTGGCTGTCGTGGGTCTCGGTGGCCGGAATGTATCCGGCCACGGCGTCGAAGCCGTCCGTCCGGGCGGTCTCCGAAACGAACTCGAGTTTCCCCGAGGGGGTGGGGAATCCGTTCGCGAAGGGCACGTACCCCTTCGGGTAGGAGAGCCGTGCCCATCCTCTGTCGCGCAGTGTGTCCACAGTGATGCCGGCCAGGGACGGGTGCTGGGAGTCGAGGAGTTCGCTCGCCAGTTCTTCGTCGCTGGCGTACAGCGCCGGCTCCGTCAGTTTCATGGCCCTGGCCAGGCGCCGGAAGGTCTCTGTGGTGGACAGGCACTCCCCGGGTGGGGCGACCGCCGGTTGGTTCCAGGTGATGTACAGATGGCCGTAGCCGTCGTGCACGTCCAGGTGCTCGGGCTGCATGGTGGCGGGCAGCACGATGTCTGCGTAGTCGGCGGTGTCGGTCTGGAAGTGATCCATGACAACGGTGAAGAGGTCTTCCCGGGCCAGGCCCTGGCGGATTCGGTTCTGATCGGGGGAACTGGCCAGCGGGTTGGCGCCGTAGACGATCAGGGCCTCGACGGGCGGGTCGCCCGTCTCCAGCAGCCCTTCGGCCAACCGCGTCATGGACAAGCTCCGAACGGGACGGCTCAGCAGGTCGTCCCGGTAGAGGGCCTCGCGGTTCCCGCCGAAGTAGCCGTCGGTCGAGTAGAGCAGACCGCCGCCGGGTCGCCGCCAGTCGCCGGTCACGGCGGGCAGGCAGGCGAGGGCTCGCAGGGCGGTGCCGCCCCCGGCGTGGCGCTGAATGCCTTGCGACACCCGGATGGCGGTGGGCCGGCTGTTGGCGATGCGTCTTCCGAGCCGGACGATCTCCTCCTCGGCTACCCCCGTTTCCCGCGCAGTGAGCCGCGGGTTGTACTCCAGCACTCTCTTCCGGAACGCTTCCCACCCCACGGTGTAGGTGTCCAGGTACTCCTGGTCCTCGGCGCCCTCCTGGAGAACCACGTGCATGAGGCCCAGGGCGAGCGCCGCGTCCGTGCCCGGAAGGGGCGCGATGTGCTCGTCGGCCTGGGCCGCTGTACGGCTGCGGATCGGGTCGATGACGACGACATGTGCGCCGTCGCGCCGTGCACGCTGGATCACCTTCCACAGGTGGTGGTGGGTTGTGAGGGGATTGCTCCCCCACAGCAGGATCAGCCGGGAGTGAACCAGATTTTCTGGGTCGATTCCGGTACTGGTGCCGAGTGTGTACTGGAGTCCGGCGAGACCGGCGATCGAGCAGATGGTCATGTCGTGGCGCGAGGCACCCAGTACGTTCCACAGCCTGCTGCCGGCCCGCCCCTGCAGCCCTTGGAGGAAGCCGAGGGTTCCGGTTCCCTGGTACGGCCAGATCGCCTCGCCACCGTGACGTTCAATGGTCTCCGTCAACCGCCGTGCGATCTCGCCCAGGGCGCTGTCCCAGCTGATGCGTTCGAACCGGCCCTCGCCCTTGCGGCCGATGCGCCGCAGCGGGTGAAGCAGCCGGTCGGGCGCGCGCGTGTGCTCCAGGAACTGGTTGACTTTCACACACAGGGTGCCCCTGGTGTAGGGATGATCCGGGGTGCCGCGCAGCGCGACGGCCTCACCGTCTTGGACCGTCACTTGCCAACTGCAGCCGTCAGGGCAGTCCAGGGGGCATGCCCCGGGGACTTGCGTGACACTCATGTGCCCCTCCTTTCAGACGGCCCCGGCGCTGCGCGCCGATCGACCAACTCCGTGCGCAGCGAAGGCGAGAGAACGCCCCGCATCACCTCCCGCGCGGTTCCGGTCAAGCTGACCCGGCCGTCCCGCGCCACGCTCACCTCGACTTCACCGCCGGGCATGCGGACTCTCACGTGCCGGCCGACAAAGCCCCGCGCGTACGCCACGGCCGCCGCGGCACACGCACCGCTTCCCGAAGCGGGTACATGGCCGGCGGCCCGCTCCCAGACCACCGCATCCAAGGTGTGGTCGTCGTGTACGCGCACGAACTCCACGTTGGTGCCGTCGGGATAGCGGGAATGCCAGGCAAGAGCGGGGCCCAGGCGCTGAGCCAGCTCCCCGTCGATCCGGTCCCTGAACACGACTGTGTGCGGAACGCCCAGGTGCAGGTCGGTGACAGTGACCACCGCGTCCAGCCCTTCACCGGCAACGGGGACAGCAACGCCGCCGACGCCGCGGTCCCCGTTGCCCTCCACGGAGGTGAACCGCGGCAGCCCCATGCCCACGCGCACCAGGCCGTCCGCGAAGTCCACGATCCCAACCTCCGCGTCGCCGCCTCGTGTCCGTACCGTGAACGGCCTGCCCGCACGCCACTGCTCGACGTGGTGCTCGGCGAGGTACAGGGCGAACATGCGTAGTCCATTGCCGCTCATCCCGCACTCGCTGCCGTCCGCGTTGAAGATGCGCAGCGACACCGGGGTGTTGGACTTGGGGGCTTCCAGCGGCCCTACGAGTAGCCCGTCCGCCCCTACTCCGTAGTGCCGGTCGCACAGCAAGCGAACGGCCTCGGAGGCGGGCTCGGGGCCGAGGACCGTGTCACCGTATCGGGGGTCGACGATCAGGTAGTCGTTGCCCAGCGCCTGGTACTTCACGAAGTCGACCATGAGTCGGCCGCCGCGGCGGGTCAGTTCTTCGGGCTGTTGGCGAGGGCCGCCACGTCGTGCTCGTCGCCGTACCACTTCTCCTTCCAGCGGGAGAAAGCGATGATCACGATGTCCCGGTGGCCGGGCCCGCCGTCAGCGGAAGTCACGTCCGTGACGTCGTGCTGGAGTGCCTTGTCGTCCAGAAGGACGGCCTGTCCGGCCGCCAGCGTGCCCGTCCAGAACGGCTCGTCGGCGCCCGGTTTCCACAGGCGGGTCTCGCTTCCGCCGACGTTGTTCCGCCGCAGCACAGCGATCATGACGTACTCGTGTCCGTCGTGGTGCACACCCTCCGGAGTCAGTGGTCCGGGGCGCTGGCCATCGGCCCTGGTGCGGTTCTGGTGGACGTTGATCTGCCAGTCCTCACCGCGGTCCAGACCCATAGCATCGGCGCCGAGTGTGATCATCGGCGTGAAGTCGGCGAGGATGGTCTCGTACGTGCGGCGAATACCGCCGCCCACCTTGTTGAACTGCTTGTACGTGGTGTAGTCACGCTGCGGCAGCTTCTCGTAGAGCCAGCCCTTGTCGAGTCCGGGTTCCGGCGTGAGCCGGTACTGGGCGAACCGTTTGAAACGCGTGCCGTTGCCCATGTACGGGTCGAGCGGGAGGTCTTCGTAGCTCTGGAGCATCTCCGGTGTGGCCGGAGGGAGATCGATGATCGAGAACTCTTGAGGGCCGAGTGCCATGACGCGGAGCCTTTCCTGTCAGACCGGTCAGTGAGCGTCGAGACCGGGCATGCGTTCGTCGAGGTAGCGGGCGGAGGAGTTGAGCCGCAACAGTGTTCCGCGGGCGATCGCGCGCCGCATGCGCTCGGAATCAGCAGCCGGGACGACCACGTTGTGGAACCAGCCGGCCGCATGCCGGGAGTCGATAGTGATGTGCAGCTTGTGGTACACGATGCCGACGTCGGGCAGTCCGAGCCGCTCCCAGGCATGCACGACCTGCACGAAGCGGTCGGGCGCCAGCCATTCGGTCATTCCGAGGAATCCGACGGCTTCCGGGTACAGGTGCCGGTAGCGGCAGAGAAGCACCGCGAGATTTCCGGACAGAAGCGCGTTGGCGGTGAGTGACCGCTCCAGTTCATCGGCGGGAATTTCGAAGACCCGGAAGATCTGGTTGAAGAGATGGGTATGGACCTGCGAAGGGTCCCCGTTTCCCATCTCGTCCCAGAAGTTCTCGGCTATCTCCATCTTCGCGGCGCCGCTGGTACCGACCTGCATCATGGCGAGCAGATCGTCGAATCGCCCGTCGACGACTGATTCCTGGATCACGTAGTTCCGCAGGTCGTCTTCCGTTGCCTGATTGCGGATGAACTCCCGGTAGTACGGGTGCTTGTAGACCCGGTGTTCACGGGCGAGCTTCTTCAGCCACGAGAGGAACGCGGAGGGCTCCGCCGGCGCGGCGTCGAGTATGCCGGGCTCCAGCATGGCGTCTTCGGCGTCCATGGTGGCCTGCTCGAGTAGGCGGAGTGCCTCTTGGACGACCACGGATCCCTCGGCGGTGGGCACCTCGGGCAATTGCGTCGAGAGCCCGTAGATACGGGAGAGCAGCAGTTGCTGGCCATAGAAGGCTGCCTGATCACCGGTGGCGGACTGCGCATTGAGTTCGCTGACGGCTTTACGAAGATCTGCCCGCTCTCCCGGGGTCAATGAGGTGTCAAGATCTTCTGCGGAACGATTCAGCAGTGAGGACATTTCCCCAACCACCGGATATGCGTCCAAGCCCGTTTTCTGATCGAGTAAGTGAGCTGTGCTCATACCGCCTCCTGTCGTATGCCGGTTCTCCATGCCAACGGCAATGGCCCCCTGCGGAACGCTAACTTCTCTGTTGTTCAGCATCTACATCGCATCGAGGGGTTGACGTGATGAGGGGTCTTGACGGGGCTGGTACGGGGGCGAGTGCCTGCTGCACATGGATGGCGCGATGCGCATCATCCGCTACCAGTAGTAATGGCGGGCGACGGCCTCAACGGCCGCCGCCCGCCTTGTGCATGGTGCTTGGGTGTCAGTCCTTGGTCTGCGTGGCCGGATGCGACGTGCGCCGACCGTGGTCAGCACCTGGACCGGACGTCCTTCGGGAGGCGGCTCGGCCGACCCCCTCGTCGGCGGCGAGGAAGACAACGGCGAACAGCAGAAGGGCCGTGCCGGTCAGGACGATCGCGTTGAGCCGCTCACCGAAGACCAGGACGCCGATGACCGCCGCGGTGAGCGGCTCGACCAGGGCGACCACGGATGCCGTGGTCGCCCGTACGACGCCGAGGCCGGCGAAGAACAACGTGTATGCCAGCGCCGTCGGCACAGCGCCCACGTAGAGGATCAGGCCCAGGGTCCATGCCGGACGCTCCATGTCGGGCAGCAAGCCCTCCAGCAGAGCCATCGGCAGAAGGCAGACCGTGCCGACCGCGAAGCCGGTCACCGTGGACTCGAACGCGCCCCCGGTGTTCTTTCGGCCGGAGAAGCGGCCCAGCAGAGTCACGCCCGCGTAGCCGACCGCGGAGAGTAGCCCGTATCCGATGCCCAGGAGGGGAGCCGGGCCGGTACTCCCGTCTGCGCCACCCATCAGCAGCACCAGGCCGACAACGCCGCTCGCCACCGCGGCGGTTCCGGCGGCGCCGGTGCGCTCGCCCAGCGTGAGCCGGGCTCCGACGGCGACCAGTACCGGACCCGAGCCCAGGGTCACCACCGTGGCCACGGTCAGTCCGGCCTGCTGCACGGAGGCGAAGTAGGCCGTCTGGTACACCGCCAGTCCGAAACCTGTGATCAGGGCTCGCCGCGGGTTCGCCGCGAACGTTGCGCGCAGCGACAGCGCCGTCTCCGGCCGCCGGGACCGTCGGACCAGGTGAGCTGCCAGAAGCAGCCCAAGCCCGGTGAGGAACCGCCAGAAGGAAACGGAGATGGGGCCGATTCCGCCGACGTCGTACAGTTCGGCGGCCACTGCGCCGCCAGTGCCCCATGCTGTGGCCGCAATTGCGACGTAGAGAACACCCTGCCGAACGGGCAGGGCAGAAGAGGACTGCAACTGAGATCTCCTCGATTGATTGCCATCACGCTGTCTCCGTGGGCAACCTGCGCAGCCACCCCGGTAACCCCGGGGTGGCTGCGCATGACTGCCCGCCTTAAGCGGCGGGCGGCGGAGGCGTCAGAAACAGTTGCATGTGATCACCCTACCCGGCAAAGGGCAGGCGTCCCAGCATGGACTGGGACCTGTCCACCGCTCGGGGACAGAACCCCTCGTGTGACCTGCGCGTTCTTCAAGCACCGTCAGAGGCCATCCGCAGGACGACGAAGCGCACTGTCGTACGGGCCGGGCGGGATGTGGAGGGTGGCGGTGTCGTAGTCGCCGAAGCGCAGCACGTTGTCCCTGCGGTGCGGGCTGAGCGCGGCGATGTCGTCGGGGCTCAGCTCCCGGCCCTGGGCAGCCATCTGGCGCAGTGTGTCGGTCATGTCGACGGTGGTGGAGAAGATGATGCTGTTGGCCATCAGGTCGAGGAACTTGACGGCTTTCTCCTGGAGTTCGGGATCGCGGGAGCGCAGGTAGCCGTCCCCGCCGAAGTGCAGCCACTTCGTGTACCCGTTGTATGCCTCGGCCTTGTTCGTCGCCCTGGTGATCTGCTCCCGCAACTGCGGGTCCGACAGGTAGCGGAGCAGAACCACCGTCCGGACGGCGCGGCCGACCTCGCGGAAGACCCGGTAGATCTGGTTCTTGCGGGAGTGGTTGTTCAAGCGCCGCAGGAGGGTGACGGAGGACACGGTGCCTTCCCGTACCGACAGGCCGACCTGTATGAGGTCCTTCCAGCCGTTCTCGATGAGCTGCCAGTCGATGCAGGTGCGTGGGTCGGCGGAGAACAGCGCGTCGATATGCCGGTAGCGCACCTGAGGACCAGGGCGGTGGAAGGTGAGGTCCTGGAAGTTGCGGATCCGCGGCAGCAGGTCGATGCCGAGCAGGTGGGCGAGCCCGAAGACCGGGAAGGACTTTATGTGGACAGTTCAAGTTGATCTTCCTTCGGGTTGCCGCTCGGGCCGTTGGCGGTGTTGGTGCGTGCCGGAGAAGCCGCGCGCATAAAGTGAGATCTTCGATGGAGTGGCAGGGGTGGAGGCCGTGGGAATCACCGTCCAGTGGATACGGACGTCCTGGACGAAACAGTCCCGCGGAGGAGAGGCCGCCGCCCGTAGGAACGCGGCCCCGGTCGGCTTCACTGTCCCGCCTGTGCCGCCCTCGTTTGCGCACGTGGTCCGCATGCATGAACGAGACGGCTTCGAGCCCCATGGCGTCGAGGAAGACCTGCGCAAGGTTGACGTCCAGCTTCGCGAAGCCGACGGACGGCTGCGCGTCCTTCCCCGAGTGCAGCCCCTGTTTGCCATCCCACCTCGGCCGCGACGGCCCCCAGCCGTGCGTCTTGCCTCCGGCCAGTGGGTCCGCTGGCAGCTCAACTACCGTTTCAGCAGCGCGGCGGGTGTGCGGGACTGGTCGTACTGGCTGGACACCTTCAACATCGCCTATGGCCCGGTGGATGCTGACGTGTTCTTGTCGGAGCCCACTGTCCACGTTGACGAGCAAGGACCGCTCCGGTAGCTCCGCCATGGGGTGATCACGCACTGGAGCCGTCCTCCTCCGCTTCCGCGTTGATCGGCTGGCTGAGGTCGACCAGGAGTCTTTCGATACGTTCGCTGGTGCAGCGGTGACGCTCGACCTCCCGGTCCCAGCCGCGTTCGGCCGCGTCGTGGGCGAGTGCCTCCTCGACCTCCCGCCGTGCGCGCAACCTCGGCGCGTATTCGGGGGTAGTCACGAACTTCGCGCAGGTCAGGTAAAGGTCGCATTCGCAGGGGCCTTCGGCGGGCAGCCGGAGGCAGCGTCCCAGTTCGAGCTCGGTCTTGAAGAAGTTGGTCTTGAGCCAGTCGATCGACGTGTCGGGCAGTGTGCCGCTGCGCAGTTCCTCGGCGGCCGGGCCGGCGATGGTGGCGCCGGGACCCAGCACGGCCTTGTAATCGCGCAGGACCTCCTGGTCGCTGATCTGCGCGTAGACGAGTGCCATGTTCACCGAGGTGTGTCCGAGGACCTTCATGATGGTGTGGAGCTTGGCGCCGCGTTCGGCGAGTTGGGTGCCGACGGTGTGGCGGAAGCGGTGGGCCGAGACGGTGCCCCGGCCGGAGCCTCCCCGGCCGCCCGGGCGGACCAGGCCGACGGCCTTGCAGGCGGCCTGGATCGGGGTATCGAACAGGTAGTACGTCGACAGCAGCTTGCCGTGGCTCATGAACAGGTAGCGGATCTCCTCGCCGGTCCGCTCGTCGGTGAACGGCCGCTCCGGTGCGTTCCTACGCAGGTCAATGACTCTTTGCAGGGCTTCGGCGGCGTCCTCGTGCAGGGGGACGACGCGCTCCTTGTAGGTCTTGCGGCCGGACAGGCGAAGCCGGGCGGTGCCGTCGGGGTAGCGGTCCAGGCAGTCCAGTGGCAGGCGCTGGATCTCGGTGCGGCGGGCGCCGGACCAGCGGGCGACCAGCAGGGCAGCCCGCTGGAACGGGCAGGCGATCGCGTCGATGGCGGGCATCAGCCGGTCGAGGTCCTGCTCGGGGATGAACCGCGGAACTTTCTCGATGTACTTCGGTGCGTCCCCGGCGCCGATGAGGGTGTGGCCGGGCACGTCGTCGTACTGCCAAAGCGCGGTGTCCCGGAAGAACTGTGAGAGCCCGGAGATCCGCTGGATCCGCGACATGACGCCCAGCGGCTTGCCTGTGCTCCTGGCCGGCGCCTCGGCGAGGTGACCGATCCAGTCCAGGCAGTGCTGGCGGGTGACCTCGGCGAAGGACGTGATGCCGGGGTGGTGCTCGCCGAGCCACTGGCCGAAGACCCGCACCGCGAGTTCCAGCTTGTCCACCGTCGAGGGCGCGTCAGTCAGCCTGCGGGCCGCCAGCCACCTCTCCGCGACGGCCAGCATCCGTGGCGGCAGCTTCAGCGGCTCCTTCCACGAGGGCATCAACTTGCGCGGCTGGGTGGCGACCTGGCCGCGGTGGAAGAGCACCACCTCCAGCTGGTGCAGGTGGGTAATCCAGCCCTTCGCCGGCCCTTCGTAGAACTGCTGAACCGAGGGGTAGAAGGCCGTGAACTCGGGGTCCTCGGGGAAGAGCCGGATCGCCTCCAGCACCTCGGCGATGTGCTCGCCGGTGATCTCGTTGACGTCGGTCAGGCCGTTGCGGAGCACGATGCGGGCCACCGACCAGGACATCGCCTGCCGCGCGGCCGGGCCGCTGTAGCCGAGTTCGAGGGCCTCCTCGACCAGCGCCGTGGGTGCCCAGGTCGATCCCGGCGAGCGCGGCCTGGTCGTGGACGCGCAGTTGGTCGATGGCGAACATCCACCGGTAGTCGAACGTCGCATATCCGCGCAGGCCGAGGTAGGTCAGGTAGGGCCGGGCCCGGTGCGAGGCCGGGAACGAGGGGTGGTGGAAGGGCTCGCCGGGCCGTCGGCCCACTCGCTCGACCAGCGGCTCGGCGAACCAGGCGGCCAGGTCCGGCCACCGCTCGCGAAAGGCGCGGTAGTAGCGCAGTTTGAACCGCCCCGGGTTCGGTAGAGATCTCAGTTTGGGGTTGTGACCTGGGGTTTCGTGGTTGTCAGGTAGTAGTTGGTCTCGTATTCGGTGGGTGGGACGTGGCCTATCTCACCGTGCAGGCGCCGGTGGCAGTACCAGTCGACCCACTCGGCCGTGGCCAGTTCGACCTGGGAGAGGGTCTTCCAGGGCCGCTGTGGCTTGATCAGCTCGGTCTTGAACAGGCCGATCGTCGATTCCATGAGGGCGTTGTCGTATGCGTCGCCGATGGAGCCGATCGAGGCCGCGATGCCGGCTGCGTCCAGGTGCTCGGCCAGCTTGAAGCTGGTGTACTGGCTGCCCGCATCGCTGTGATGTATCAACTCGCCTGGAATGTAAGGGTGTTCATCGCGGTCGCGCTGCCACAGTGCCATCTCCAGTGCGTCCAGGACGAGCCTGGTTTCCTTCGATGTCGCGGCGGACCAGCCGACGATGCGGCGGGAGAAGGTGTCCACGACGAAGGCGACGTAGACGACGCCGGCCCAGGTGGCGATGTGGGTGAAGTCGGCGACCCAGCAGCGGTTCGGAGCGGTCGCGACGAAGTCGCGGTCCACCAGGTCCGGGGCCCGCTCGGCGGCCGGATCCACGAGCGTGGTGATGACCTTCTTGCCCCGGACGGCGCCGGCGATGCCGAGGTCGCGCATCAGGCGTTCGACAGTGCAGCGGGCCACCTCGTGGCCCTGTCGGTTCAGTTCCTGCCAGATCTTCCTGGCCCCGTAAACCCGGTAGTTGGTGGTGAACACCTCGTGGATCAGGGCCTTGAGTTCCGTGTCGCGCACGGATCGCGCCGATGGTTCGGCGAGGCGTTTATGGTGGGCGTAGTAGGTGGAGGGGGCGATCTTGCAGTCGTGCTCGGTGAGCGTTCTGCAGATCGGCTCG
>NZ_NEUE01000263.1 GCF_002910905.1 Streptomyces sp. SM11
CCTCCCGCCGGTCCGGCACAGTCGCGTCATGGAACCCGTGGACATCAAGGACCACACGCGTCCCCGGCATTGGCCCCTCTACGGGCTTCGCCTCCGTACGCCGCGCCTCGAACTGCGCCTGCCCGGCACCGGACTCCTCGACGAGCTGGCCTCCGTGGCGGCCCACGGGGTACACGACCCGGACCGTATGCCGTTCAACGTGCCGTGGACCGACGGGACCCCCGCCGAGGTGGGGCGGGCGGTGTTCCAGCATGTCCTGGGGACCGTGGCCGGCTGGTCGGTACGGGACTGGACCCTCACCCTGGCCGTCCTCCACCAGGGGAAGGTCGTCGGGCGGCAGGACCTGATGGGGTGCGACTTCGGGGTGCGGCGGGAGGCGGAGACCGGTTCATGGCTCGGGCTCCCGTACCAGGGACAGGGGTTGGGCACGGAGATGCGCGCCGCCGCCCTGCACCTCGCGTTCGCCGGGCTCGGCGCACGGTACGCCGTCTCCGCCGCCATGACCGACAACCCCCGGTCGCTCGGGGTGTCGCGACGGCTCGGATACACGGACGACGGCCTGAGAACGGATGTCGTGCGCGGGGCCCACGTCACACTCCGGCGGCTGCGCCTGGACCGGGCCCGGTGGGAGGCGCACCGGAGCGTGGACGTGACCGTGGAGGGGCTCGACGCCTGCTGGGCGGAGTTCGGGGTCCGGACAGAGCCCGCAGACAACCAGCCCTCCACCTAGCAAGGGTAGGCTAACCTTACTTCGGATCGCCCCAGCCGGAAGCCGGGCCTGTCCGCCCGCCGCTCCGGCCCGTCCCGGAGGAGCCCCCGTTGACGTCGACGACCGCCGCCGCCCCCGAAGTCGCCCCGTTCCGGCTCTTCGACCTGGCCGTTCTGCGGACCAGACGCCTGGGCCCGTCCATCCTCCGGATCACGCTCGGCGGGCCGGGGGCCGACGGCTTCAGCGGCGGGGGCCGCGATCAGAGCCTGTCGGTCCTTCTGCCCGGCCCGGGGCAGAGCGAAGCCGTGGTCCCGTCGGGCGGGAGCGGGACCTGGCACGAGAAGTGGCGGGCGCTGCCCGAGGACGTCCGGGCGGTGACGCGTTCGTACACCGTACGGACCCAGCGACTGCGGGCCGACGGCTTCACCGAGGTCGACCTCGACTTCGTGCTGCACAGCACCGGCGGCCCGGCCTCCCGCTGGGCGCTGACAGCCGCACCCGGCGACCGGCTGAAGGTGCTGGGCCCCGCCGTGGCGGACAACACCGCCGTACGCTTCCGGCCGCCAGCCGACACCGACTGGGTGCTGATCCGGGCCGACGAGACCGCCCTGTCCGCCGCGGCCGCCGCCCTGGAGTGGCTGCCCGCGGGGCTGCCGGTCCGGGTCTGGCTGGAGGTCCCGCGCACCGAGGACCGGCAGGCGCTGAACACGGCGGCGAAGGCCCGGATCAGCTGGCTCGTCCGGAACGAGGGCGCCTCGTGCGGCGTGGCGGCCGTGCGCGCCGCCGAGTTGCCCGGGGGCACACCGTACGCATGGATCGCGGGCGAGGCGTCCGGGGTGCGGGCACTGCACCACCACCTCGTCCGGGAGCGGGGATTCGAGCCCGCACGCGTGACGTCCGCCGCGTACTGGCGGCGCGGACCGGGGGCGGAGCAGACACGGCCGGTGGGAGCGGAAGCGGGAGCGGGAGCGGCGAGGCCGGAGAGGGGAGCGGCGGCCTCCGGGGCCCGCGCGGCGGGCCTCCCGGTGGGGGGCAGGGCGAGCAAGTGAGCGAATAGCGGAGGGAACGGGGACAACCCGCCCCCCCCCGGGGGGCGAGGAATGATCGATTCCACTTTAGGTTAGGCTCCCCTTACTTCGACATCGCGCCCTCGTCCCCCCTTCCTGCCCGGAGGGCCGCGATGAAGTTCCCCTCACCCGGGAGGACCCCTTCATGCGTGCGCACCTGCTCAACAACACGACTGCGGAGCACTACCGGAGCACCGTCTCCGCAGGAGTGGATCGGGTCGCGGCCACCCTCGCCGCCACCGAGCGGCCCTTCAGCGGGGTCGGTGTCGACGCACTCTCCTCCGTCGTCGACGCGATCGACCTCGACCGGCCGCTGGGCGACTCCGCCGCGGCCCTCGACGAGCTCGGCGAGGTCTACCTCCGCGACGCCGTCCACTTCCACCACCCCCGCTACCTGGGGCACCTCAACTGCCCGGTCGTCATACCCGCCGTGCTCGGCGAGGCCGTGCTCTCCGCGATCAACTCCTCCCTCGACACCTGGGACCAGAGCACGGGCGGCACCCTCATCGAGCGCCGGCTGATCGACTGGACCGCCGAACGGATCGGGCTCGGCCCGGCCGCCGACGGGATCTTCACCAGCGGCGGCACGCAGTCCAATCTCCAGGCCCTGCTGCTGGCGCGGGAGGAGGCGAAGATCCGGCCGGAGCACTTCACCCGGCTGCGGATCCTCACCTCCGAATGCAGTCACTTCAGCGTGCAGAAGTCCGCCAAACTCCTCGGCCTCGGCCCGGACGCCGTCGTCTCCGTGCCCGTGGACCGCGACAAGCGCATGCAGGCCGTGGCCCTCGCCCGCGCCCTGGAGAGCTGCGTCGCCGAAGGCGCCGTCCCGATGGCCGTCGTCGCCACCGCCGGCACCACGGACTTCGGATCCATCGACCCGCTGCCCGAGATCGCCGCGCTCTGCGAGCAGTTCGCCGTCTGGATGCACGTGGACGCCGCGTACGGCTGCGGACTGCTCGCCTCCCGTGAACGCCGCGGGCTGCTCGAAGGCATCGCCCACGCCGACTCGGTCACCGTGGACTACCACAAGTCCTTCTTCCAGCCGGTGAGTTCATCAGCCGTGCTGGTCCGCGACCGGGCGACCCTGCGCCACGTCACGTACCACGCGGAGTATCTGAACCCGCGCCGGATGGCCGAGGAGCGGATACCCAACCAGGTCGACAAGTCCCTCCAGACGACCCGCCGGTTCGACGCGCTCAAGCTGTGGATGACGCTGCGCGTCATGGGCGCGGACGGCATCGGCGAGCTCTTCGACGAGGTCTGCGACCTGGCCGCCGAGGGCTGGCAGCTGCTCGCCGCCGACCCGCGCTTCGACGTGGCCGTCGAACCGCAGCTCTCCACGCTCGTCTTCCGCTGCATCCCGTCCGGTGTCACATCGCCGGACGCGATCGACCGCGCCAACCTCCACGCCCGCAAGGCGCTGTTCGCCTCCGGCGAGGCGATCGTCGCGGGCACCAAGGTCGGCGACCGCCAGTACCTGAAGTTCACCCTGCTCAACCCCGAAACGACCGTGCGGGACATCGCCGCGGTCCTCGATCTGATCTCCGGCCACGCCGAGAAGTCCCTGGGAGACTCCCTTGACCGCGCTTCCTGAACCCCACGACTTCATCGGGATCGGGCTCGGCCCGTTCAACCTCGGCCTGGCCTGCCTGACCGAGCCGATCGACGAACTGAACGGCGTCTTCCTGGAGTCCAAGCCGGACTTCGAGTGGCACGCCGGGATGTTCCTCGAAGGAGCCCATCTCCAGACGCCGTTCATGTCGGACCTGGTCACTATGGCCGACCCCACCTCGCCGTACTCGTTCCTGAACTACCTCAAGGAGCGCGGCCGGCTCTACTCCTTCTACATCCGGGAGAACTTCTATCCGCTGCGGACCGAGTACAACGACTACTGCCGGTGGGCCGCCGCGAAACTGAGCAGCATCCGGTTCGGCGAGACCGTCGGGACGGTGACGTACGACGAGGGCTCCGAGCTCTACACCGTGACCACCGTCTCCGGTGAGGAGTTCCGGTCCCGGCACCTGGTCCTCGGCACCGGCACCCCGCCGCACATCCCGGACGCCTGCCAGGGGCTCGGCGGCGACTTCCTGCACAACTCACGTTATCTGGAGGGGAAGGCCGAGCTCCAGAAGAAGAAGTCGATCACGCTGGTCGGCAGTGGGCAGAGCGCCGCGGAGATCTACTACGACCTGCTCTCCGAGATCGACACGTACGGCTACCGGCTCACCTGGGTCACCCGCTCCCCGCGGTTCTTCCCGCTGGAGTACACCAAGCTGACGCTGGAGATGACCTCCCCGGAGTACATCGACTACTTCCACGCACTGCCCGAGGAGACCCGCTACCGGCTGGAGACCGGCCAGAAGGGGCTGTTCAAGGGCATCGACGGGGAGCTGATCGACGCGATCTTCGACCTGCTCTACCAGAAGAACATCGCCGGGCCGGCGCCGACCCGGCTGCTGACGAACTCCGCGCTCGTCAGCGCCCGTTACGACGCGGAGGGCGGCGCGTACAGCCTGGGGCTGCGCCAGAAGGAGCAGGGCAAGGACTACGCCCTGACCACCGAGGGCCTGATCCTCGCCACCGGCTACCGGTACGAGGCCCCCGCCTTCCTCGCGCCCATAACCGGGCGGCTGCGCCACGACAGCCGGGGCCGCTTCGACGTGGCCCGCAACTACAGCATCGACACCACCGGACGCGGGGTCTTCCTCCAGAACGCCTCGGTGCACACCCACTCGATCACCTCGCCCGACCTGGGCATGGGCGCGTACCGCAACGCGTACATCATCGGCGAGCTGCTCGGCCGAGAGGTCTACCCGGTCGAGAAGTCCATCGCCTTCCAGGAGTTCGCCGTATGAGCCGCCCGGACACGCTCGGCACCTTCACCGTCCGCCCGCTGGACCCCGCCGCCGACGCCGAGCTGGTGCACGGCTGGGTGACCCACCCCAAGGCCGCGTTCTGGCTGATGGGCGACGCCGAACTCGCGGACGTGGAACGGGAGTACCGAGGTATCGCCGCCCACCCGCACCACGACGCGTTCATCGGGCTGCACGACGGTGCGCCCGCCTTCCTGATCGAGCGCTACGACCCCACCGAGGTCGAGCTGAAGGGGCTGTACGAGGCGGAGCCCGGCGACATCGGGATGCACTTCCTGGTCGCCCCGACCGACACCCCGGTACACGGCTTCACCCGGGCCGTGATCACCGCGGTGATGGCTTTCCTGTTCGCCGACCCGTCGGTGCGCCGGGTCGTCGTCGAGCCCGACGTGACCAACAGCGCCGTGCAGTCCCTCAACAAGGCCGTCGGCTTCGAGGTGCTCCGGGAGATCGCCAAACCGGAGAAGTACGCCCTTCTCAGCGCCTGCACCCGTGAGCAGTTCGAAGCAGCAACCGGAGGAAACGACCGATGACGACCGCTCTCACCGACAGCGTCGCCCACCTCTCCCCTGGGCGCTGGGCCACCGCAAACCGACTGCTGGTACGTAAAGCACTGGCGGAATTCAGCCACGAGCGACTGCTGACCCCCGCGCCACTCGGCGACGGCCGCTACACCGTCCGTAGCGACGACGCGTCCACCGAGTACCGTTTCACCGCACGCCTCTTCGCCCTGGACCACTGGCAGGTCGCGGCCGAGACCATCACCCGGCACCGGCACGGCTCCGAACTTCCGCTGGACGCGGTGGAGTTCTTCATCGAGCTGCGGAACACCCTCGGGCTCTCCGAGAAGGTCCTGCCGGTCTATCTGGAGGAGATCTCCTCCACCCTGGCCGGAACCGCCTACAAACTCACCAAGGAACCGGCCACCTCGCGCCGGCTCGTCGCCGCCGGCTTCCAGGCGATCGAGACCGGGATGACCGAGGGCCACCCGTGCTTCGTCGCCAACAACGGGCGGCTCGGCTTCGGCGTGGACGAGTACCGGGCGTACGCCCCCGAGGCGGCCGCGGAGATCCGGCTGGTCTGGCTGGCCGCCCGCCGGGAGCGGGCCACGTTCACCTCCGGCGCCGGTCTCGACTACGAGGCGCTGGTGAGGAGCGAGCTGAGCGAGGCGGCCCGGGAGCGGTTCGACGGCACGCTGCGCGGGCTCGGCCTCGACCCGGACGACTACCTCCTGCTGCCCGTCCACCCCTGGCAGTGGTGGAACAAGCTCGCGGTCACCTTCGCCGGGGAACTGGCCCAGCGGCATCTGGTGGTGCTCGGCGAGGGCGAGGACGGCTATCTCGCCCAGCAGTCGATCCGTACGTTCTTCAACACCGACCACCCCGGGAAGCACTACGTCAAAACGGCGCTGTCCGTCCTCAACATGGGCTTCATGCGCGGGCTTTCGGCCGCCTACATGGAGGCCACGCCCGCGATCAACGACTGGCTGTCCGACCTGATCGAGCGCGACGGCCTGCTGCGCGGGGCCCGGTTCTCGATCATCCGCGAGCGGGCCGCGATGGGCTACCACCACCGGTCCTACGAGGCGGCGACCGCCAAGGGCTCCCCGTACCGCAAGATGCTCGCCGCACTGTGGCGCGAGAGCCCCGTGCCGGGCCTCCAGCCGGGCGAGCGGGTCGCGACGATGGCCTCCCTGCTCCACACGGACCACGAGGGCGGCTCGGTGGCCGGGGTGCTGATCGCCGAGTCTGGCCTGGACCCGCAGGTGTGGCTGCGGCACTACCTGGACGCCTATCTGGTGCCGGTGCTGCACAGCTTCTACGCCTACGACCTCGTCTACATGCCGCACGGCGAGAACGTGATCCTGGTCGTGGAGGACGGTGTCGTCACCCGCACGATCTTCAAGGACATCGCCGAGGAGATCGCGGTGATGGACCCGGACGCGGTGCTTCCGCCGCAGGTCGAACGGATCCGGGCCGAGGTCCCCGAGGACATGAAGCTGCTGTCGGTCTTCACGGACGTCTTCGACTGCTTCTTCCGCTTCCTGGGCGCGGGCCTGGCCACCGAGGGCGTCCTCGACGAGGACGCCTTCTGGCGGACGGTCGCGGCCTGTGTGCGCGACTACCAGGATTCGGTGCCGTATCTCGCGGACAAGTTCAAGCAGTACGACCTGTTCGAGGCGGAGTTCGCGCTCTCCTGCCTCAACCGCCTCCAGCTGCGCGACAACCAGCAGATGGTCGACCTCGACGACCCGGCCGGAGCGCTGCAGTTGGTGGGGCGTCTGAAGAACCCGATCGCCGGGCTCTGAGTCCCGGCCGCCGCATCGCGGCGGCCCCTTCGACCGGTGAGCGCCCGAGGACGGTCCCTCGGGCGTTCACCTTCTTCCGCCCGGCCCGATGCCCGGCTGGCAGAATCGCGGACATGGCAGAAATCATCCAGCGGGACGGAACATGGACGTTCGACGGGGACACCGTGCGCATCGTGCCGGGGGGAAAGGCGCACCCGGTCCGGCAGGAGCTGGGTGAGATAGCCGTACCCGTGCGGGCGGTGGCGGGTGTCTCGTTCGAACCCGACCGCAAGGGCGGGCGACTGCGGCTACGGCTGCGCGGCGGCGCCTGCCCGGTGCTGCGGGCCGCCGACGGCCGGCTGAAGGACGGCGCCGACCCCTATGCGCTGACCGTGGAGAAGGACCGCACGGGGGTCGCGGAGTACTTCGTCGACGAGGTCCGCAACGCGCTGCTGATCGAGCAGGTGCCGGACGGCCCCGTGGACCGCTTCCTGCTGCCCGGCCCCTCGCTGCCGGTCTCCGGCGGGGGCGGCGACGGCACGGCGTCCTTCGACGGCGAGACCGTCCGGCTGACCTGGAACTGGAAGACCGAGGAGTCCAAGACCTCGGCCGGGCCCTCGTCCTTCCCGCTGTCGCGGATCGCGGGGGTGCGGTGGCTGCCCTCGATCGGGCTGGAGAACGGCTATCTGCGCTTCGAGCCGGTGGACGGCCCCTCGTCCGCGCCGCCGAAGTACGACCCGTACTCCCTGGAACTGTGGGGAATGTCGAAGAAGGAGTACATCGCGGTCCTGGTCGCGGCGGCGGTGCTGATGCGGCTGCCCGGGGCCCGTGCGGCGGCGGCCGCAGCGGATGGGGCCCCACCCCTGGCCAAGGCGGCCGAGCCCGTCGCCCCGCCCGCGGGCGACCACGACGCACTGCTGCGGCGGCTGCGGGAACTGGACGAGCTGCACCGGGCCGGGGTGCTCACCGGCGAGGAGTTCAGCACCGCGAAGCAGGCCGTTCTGGGCAGCATGTGAGGCGACCGGGCACCCTCCGGGAGGATCCCTGCCCGATTTCGGGCAGATTTCTTGCATAAGCGCGCCCCGGCACGCAATATCGACCCGTGCTTGAACGCCGCTCGTCGCACGACGACCTCATCGATCACCTCGTACGCTCCACCGCGCTCCAGCGCGGCGAGGCGGCCCGGGTAATCCTCGACGTGTTGGCGTACTTCGACGAGAGCACCGACGACTTCGTCCGGCGCCGCCACCGCGAACTGCAGTCCGGCGGCCTGGTCAACACGGAGATCTTCGAGCGGATCGCGGCCGAGCTGCCGCACCGCGCCGTGGCACCGCCGGAGCTCTCGCTCCGCCAGCTGCGCCGCATCGTCTACGGCTGAGCGAGCCGGACGCCCGTGCGCGGGGCGCCGGACTCATGTGTGTACGTGTACGTCGATGGAGGGGCAGAGAACTCATGTGCGGGATCGTCGGATACATCGGAAGGCGTGACGTCGCTCCACTGCTGCTGGAGGGCCTGCAGCGGCTGGAGTACCGGGGTTACGACTCCGCGGGCATCGTCATCACCGGCAAGGCCGCGGCGGGCAGGCCCGGCGCGCTGAAGATGGTCAAGGCCAAGGGCCGGGTCCGCGAGCTGGAGGCCAAGGTCCCCAAGCGGTTCGCCGGAACCACCGGCATCGCGCACACCCGCTGGGCCACCCACGGAGCGCCGAGCGACGAGAACGCCCACCCGCACATGGACGCGGAGAACAAGGTCGCCGTCGTCCACAACGGGATCATCGACAACGCCTCCGAGCTGCGCGCCAAGCTCACCGCCGACGGGATCGTCTTCCTCTCCGAGACCGACACCGAGGTGCTCACCCACCTGATCGCCCGCGCCCGGGCGGACACCCTGGAGGAGAAGGTCCGCGAGGCGCTGCGCCACGTCGAGGGCACCTACGGCATCGCCGTGCTGCACGCCGACTTCAACGACCGCATCGTGGTCGCCCGCAACGGCTCCCCGGTCGTCCTCGGCATCGGCGAGAAGGAGATGTTCGTCGCCTCCGACGTCGCCGCCCTGGTCGCCCACACCCGCCAGGTCGTCACGCTCGACGACGGCGAGATGGCCACCCTGAAGGCCGACGACTTCCGTACGTACACCACGGAGGGCTCGACCACGACGGCCACGCCGACCACCGTGGAGTGGGAGGCCGAGTCGTACGACATGGGCGGCCACGACACGTACATGCACAAGGAGATCTCCGAGCAGGCCGACGCCGTGGACCGCGTGCTGCGCGGCCGGATCGACGACCGGTTCTCCACCGTGCACCTGGGCGGCCTCAACCTGGACGCCCGCGAGGCTCGCGGGGTGCGCCGGATCAAGATCCTCGGCTGCGGCACCTCCTACCACGCGGGCCAGATCGGCGCCCAGTTGATCGAGGAGCTCGCCCGCATCCCCGCCGACGCCGAGCCGGCCTCCGAGTTCCGTTACCGCAACCCGGTCGTGGACCCCGACACCCTGTACGTCGCGGTCTCCCAGTCGGGCGAGACGTACGACGTGCTGGCCGCCGTCCAGGAGCTGAAGCGCAAGGGCGCCCGGGTCCTCGGCGTGGTCAACGTGGTCGGCTCCGCGATCGCCCGGGAGGCCGACGGCGGTACGTACGTCCACGCGGGCCCGGAGGTCTGCGTGGTCTCCACCAAGTGCTTCACCAACACCGTGGTCGCCTTCGCGCTGCTCGCGCTGCACCTGGGCCGGATCCGTGACCTGTCGGTCGCGGACGGCAAGCGGATCATCGACGGACTGCGCCGGCTGCCGGAGCAGATCAGCGAGATCCTGGCGAACGAGGACGAGATCAAGCGGCTCGCGGCGGAGTACGCGGACGCCAGGTCGATGATGTTCATCGGCCGGGTGCGCGGCTACCCGGTGGCCCGTGAGGCATCCCTGAAGCTGAAGGAGGTCTCGTACATCCACGCCGAGGCCTACCCGGCCTCCGAGCTGAAGCACGGCCCCCTCGCGCTGATCGAGCCCGCGATGCCGACCGTGGCGATCGTGCCGGACGACGATCTGCTGGAGAAGAACCGCGCCGCGATGGAGGAGATCAAGGCCCGCAGCGGCCGTATCCTCGCCGTCGCCCACCAGGTGCAGGAGAAGGCCGACCACACCATCGTCGTGCCGAAGAACGAGAACGAGCTCGACCCGATCCTCATGGGCATCCCGCTCCAGCTCTTCGCGTACCACACGGCGCTCGCGATGGGCCGCGACATCGACAAGCCGCGCAACCTGGCGAAGTCCGTGACAGTCGAGTAGACGGCGGCGCACAGACGCCTGGGCCCCGCACCGTCGCGAAGACGGTACGGGGTCCAACGCGTGCTGTTCCGGGGCCTGCTGGCGGCCCCACAGGACTCCCCGCGCCTCTCAGGGCTTTCAGGGCTCTCAGGGGATGACGATGACGGGGCGTTGCGCGCGGCGGGCGAGGCGGCCGGACACGGACCCGAAGATCCGGCCGACGATGCCGTGTGTGGAGCCCACGACGATGGCGTCGGCGGCGTACTCCCGGCCGACCTCCTCCAGCTCGTGACAGATGTCGCCGCCGCGCTCGACGAGCACCCAGGGCACCTCGGAGAGATAGTCCGCGCAGGCCAGTTCCAGGCCGAGGACCTCGGTGCGGTGATCGGGGACGTCGACGAAGACGGGGGGCTCGCAGCCCGCCCAGACCGTGGTCGGCAGCCGGTTGGCGACATGGACGATGATCAGACCGGAGCCCGAGCGTCCGGCCATGCCGATGGCGTAGGCGAGAGCCCGCTCACTGGACGTGGAGCCGTCGAATCCGACCACGACTCCGTGCCGGAAGGCGGGATCGCACGCATGGCGTGCTTCTTCGACCGTCCGCGGCTCCGACACGTGGTCGGCTACCGGCTTGCGGTCTTTGGGTTCAGGGATTTCGTGACCGGCCATCGGTGTCTCGGCGAAGAGAATCCTCGTGAGGAGGGAACGGTTTCGAGAGGTGCATCAGTTGGTGGTGAAGCTCTGTCCGGGAATCATCTTCCCAACCCCATACCCCCAAGGGTACGGGGTCACTCCTCCACTGCCCAGATCCCCGCAAAAGCGTGCGCGACGCTGGAGGGAGCATGCCCGAGCCTGTCCGGGATGGCAATGCCGGTTGTGTCGTACACGGGCCTCGGAGGGGTCGAACACCGTCGGCCGTCCTGTTTTTCGCGACGGTCGGTGACCGACCGGCGCACCCGCCGGTGACGCCCGCACCCGGTCTCCGTTGGCCACGCCGTCACCGGGCCCGCATCCCGAGGGGTGACGCCGCGCCGAGCCCGGCACGAGCCCCGTCCGGGACGAGCCCGGCGACGACGCCCGGACCTGCGGGCGACCCGGTCCGGCGGGCCGTCGCCGGCCGGCCGCCCGAACCCGCGATTCTCGTGTCCCACGGCGCATCGGTCGGTAGAGCGGCCGCTCGGAGCCTCCGTCCCGTCCGTGCCACGACGGGCCGCCACAACCTCCCGCGACCGTCCGAACGGACCACGGTTCGCGGGGGCGAGGGAGCGCACCGGCGCGGCTGCCACACGGCGGTTGTGCGCCCGGCGTGACCGGATACAGCACACACAACCGATGGCTTTCAGCCAACTTCACACGGGTGCCGAACCCCTCACCGAATGGCCGGACACCCCACCGCCCATCAGGCAGGAACGGACCGCGCGGTACGCTTTCACCCGACGCGGACGGGCCACGTTATCGAAGGGCACTTCCTTGTGCGCTTCGCGAGTGAAACGCTTCGTGATCGAACGCTTCACGCCACGTTTCCTTATCGACATTGAGCTGCTGGGGGAAGGTGTCACGGCGGGACCACGCGACGCAGTAGATTCGATCTTGGAAATCGGAGACTGGGGACACGTGCGAAACCGAGGGGAAACGTGCAGGAGCGACAGGCCCGTAGGGACCAGGGAGACGCGAACACCAAGGGGGGCTTAGCGTCATGAGCCAGGACTCCGCCGCCGCGACGGAGGCCGCACGCAAGCTGACCGGGCGGCGACGCCGGGAAGTCGTTGCCGTGCTGCTGTTCAGCGGCGGCCCTATCTTCGAGAGCTCCATCCCGCTCTCCGTTTTCGGAATCGACCGGCAGGACGCGGGAGTTCCCCGCTACCGCCTGCTGGTCTGCGGCGGCGAGGAAGGACCGTTGCGCACCACCGGTGGGCTCGAACTCACCGCGCCGTACGGCCTGGAGGCGATCAGCAGAGCCGGCACCGTAGTGGTGCCCGCCTGGCGGTCGATCACCTCGCCGCCGCCCGCCGAAGCGCTGGACGCGCTCCGGCGCGCCCACGAGGAGGGCGCCCGCATCGTCGGTCTGTGCACGGGAGCCTTCGTGCTCGCGGCCGCCGGCCTGCTGGACGGCCGGCCGGCCACCACACACTGGATGTACGCACCGACGCTGGCCAAGCGCTATCCGTCGGTGCACGTCGATCCGCGCGAGCTGTTCGTGGACGACGGTGATGTGCTCACCTCCGCCGGCACGGCCGCCGGGATCGATCTCTGCCTCCACATAGTCCGCACCGACCACGGCACGGAAGCCGCCGGGGCACTCGCCCGCCGGCTCGTCGTGCCGCCGCGGCGCAGTGGCGGGCAGGAGCGCTACCTGGACAGGTCTTTACCGGAGGAGATCGGGTCCGACCCGCTCGCCGAGGTCGTGGCCTGGGCCCTGGAGCATCTGCACGAGCAGTTCGACGTGGAGACGCTCGCCGCGCGCGCCTATATGAGCAGACGGACCTTCGACCGCAGGTTCCGTTCGCTCACCGGCAGCGCACCGCTGCAGTGGCTGATCACCCAGCGGGTGCTGCAGGCGCAGCGGCTGCTGGAGACCTCCGACTACTCGGTCGACGAGGTCGCCGGTCGCTGCGGCTTCCGCTCCCCGGTCGCGCTGCGGGGGCACTTCCGCCGCCAGCTCGGCTCCTCCCCCGCCGCGTACCGGGCCGCCTATCGGGCCCGTCGTCCGCAGGGGGTGGCGGAGAGTGCCGCGACGGTGGTCGAGACGATGGTGCCCAGCCAGGGGCCACCGTCCGGACGCCGGAGCTCGCCCGTGTCCTCCGCACCCGTCGCCGTGGCGGCGTCGGTAGGGCCCGGGGAGCACTCCCTGCCGGGTCCTGACGCGTACGTTCCCGGACGCCCGGCCCTGCCGGGACAGCGGAGTGCCCCGTAGGGTGGGGCACATGAACGACCGCATGGTGTGGATCGACTGCGAGATGACCGGGCTCTCGTTGACGGACGACGCACTCATCGAGGTGGCCGCCCTGGTCACCGACTCGGAGCTGAACGTGCTCGGCGAAGGGGTGGACATCGTGATCCGCCCGCCGGACGCGGCCCTGGAGACCATGCCCGAGGTGGTGCGGCAGATGCACACCGCCTCGGGCCTCCTCGACGAGCTGGCCGGGGGCACCACCCTGGCGGACGCCGAGGAGCGGGTCCTGGCCTACGTCCGTGAGCATGTGAAGGAGCCCGGCAAGGCCCCGCTCTGCGGAAACTCGGTCGGTACCGACCGCGGGTTCCTGGCGCGGGACATGCAGGGGCTGGAGGGCTACCTCCACTACCGGATCGTGGACGTGTCCTCGGTCAAGGAGCTGGCCCGGCGCTGGTATCCCCGGGCGTACTTCAACAGCCCGGACAAGAACGGCAACCACCGGGCGCTGGCGGACATCCGTGACTCCATCACGGAGCTCCGCTACTACCGGGAAGCGGTCTTCGTGCCGCAGCCCGGCCCGGACTCGGAGCGCGCCAAGGAGATCGCGGCGCGTCTGGCGGCCCCGGCAGCACCGTAGGAACCCGCTGGTCACGGGCGCGAAAGCGCCCGTGGACCGGCCCCGGTAAACGGGGGCGCGAGCACCCTCCCGGACCCTGTACACTTTTTCTCGGCCGGTCGGAAACGACCGGGCGACATGGTGGGTATAGCTCAGCTGGCAGAGCACCTGGTTGTGGTCCAGGATGTCGCGGGTTCAAGTCCCGTTACTCACCCTGATGGAAGGGCCCCGGTCTTTGGACCGGGGCCCTTCCGCTTGCCGTGATGTCTTCCCTTCCGCCGCGGGGCGGTGTACCGGACTCAGAACGTGACGTCGGAGCAGGCGTAGAAGGCGTTGCCGGTGTCCGCGATGGTCCAGACGCCGAGGATCAGGTGCTTGCCCGACTTCTGCGGCAGTGCGCCGGTGTGGGTGACGGTGGAGCCCGGCCGCCGGCCGCCGAAGGGCACGGTCAGGAAGGGCTGCGGCTCCAGGTCCGCCCGGGCGAGGGGCGCCGCCGGGTCGTAGCCGTCCTTGGTGACGTAGTACCGGAAGTCGGTCGTGGCGTGCCGGGCGGTGATCCGCCAGCGGAAGGTGTGGCTCGCCCCGGCGGTCACATCGGAGGCGGGCCAGGCCCCGCCGCGCGGGTCGTCCAGCTCGGCGAACCGCTGGTTGCCCCCGGCGCAGATCAGACCGTCGCGGGGACCGCGCGCCGGGAAGCCCTTGGGGCCCTCGACGCTCTGCGGCTCCCACTGGATCTGCCCGCAGCCGCGGACGGTACCGTTGCCGCAGAGCTGCTGTCTGCTGACGGGCGAGTCGGTGTACCCGTGGCTCTGTGCGCTGCCGGAGGTGGCCAGCAGGGAGACCCCGGCGATGCCGAGGCCGAGGAGTAAGGACGTGATCTTTCTGCGCATGTGGTGCTCCTGAGGTGAGGGGCGGAGCTTGCGGACAGACGGACCGGGCGGCCGGACCGGGCGACGGCTCGCCGCGCTTGGTCTAGACCAAGACGGAGGCTAGTCCTGTCTTTTGGTCATGTCCATACCACTGGGAGACCCCGGCCCGAGGACCGGGGTCGACCTGTTCGTCACGGACCGCCGTCAGACCACCGGCTCCTCCACAGAACCGGAAGCCGGTGATCTGCGCCCCGCCCTTCGGGAGGATGCCGTCGGTCACGACGAGTCGCGGACCACCAGATCCGTGGGCAGCACCACCGAAGGACGCTCGCCGCCCGGGGCCCGGCCCGCGATCTCGTCCAGGAGCAGCCGGGTCATGCGGCGGCCCATCTCCTCGATGGGCTGGCGGACACTGGTGAGGGCCGGGTGCATGTGGCGGGCGACCACCGAGTCGTCGAAGCCGACCAGGGCCACGTCCTCGGGGATGCGCCGGTCCGCCTCGCGGAGGACCTGGCGGGCGCCGGCGGCCATCACGTCGGAGGCGACGAAGACCGCGTCGAGGCCGGGGCGGCGGGACAGCAGGTCGCGCATGGCCCGCGCGCCGCCCTCCTCGGTGAAGTCGGCGGGGGCGATGAGGCGCTCGTCGGGGTCCAGACCGGCGGCGGAGACCGCGGCGCGGTAGCCGTCCAGGCGGCGCTGGGCGCCGTAGACCTCCAGACGGCCGGTGATCGTGGCGACCTGGCGGCGTCCCCGGGAGACCAGGTGCTCGACGGCGGCCCGCGCGCCCTCGAAGTTGTCGGAGTCGACCGAGGGCAGCGTCTCGGCCGCGTCCCGGGCGCCGCTGATCACGCAGGGCATGCCCAGCTGTTCCAGGAGTTCCGGCAGCGGGTCGTCGGCGTGCACGGCGACCAGGAGGACCCCGTCGACGCGGTGGGCGGTGAGGTACTGGGCGAGGCGGCGGCGTTCCCGGTCGTTGCCGACGAGGGTGAGGAGCAGTTGCATCTCGGTGTCCGCCAGGGCCGCGCCGACGCCGCGCACTATCGCGGAGAAGTACGGCTCGGCGAAGAAGCGGGTCTCCGGCTCGGGCACCACCAGGGCGATGGCGTCGGTGCGGTTGCCCGCCAGTGCGCGGGCGGCGCGGTTGGGGACGTACCCCAGCTCGGCCACGGCCGCCTCGACCGCCTGCCGGGTGGCGTCGCTGACCCGGGGCGAGCCGTTGATGACCCGCGAGGCGGTGCCCCGGCCGACCCCGGCCCGCGCCGCCACCTCTTCGAGCGTGGGCCGCCCGCCGCTCCGTACTCGCGCTGCCGCCATGGCTGCCTCCCCGTTCCCGGTCAATTTCTCACAGCCGTAACGTCAATCCAAGTCCTGGATCGATCACCCCGGCGGGGGTACGGACAGTGTATTGGGAGCGCTCCCAAGCGGCGACGGAAGGGGTCGTGGGCCCGGTCGGGAATGACCGGGCCCACGGCTCTCACGAGGTCAGGCGTCCGCAGCGGCCGCCGGGGGCAGCGCGTGGCGGGCGATCACGTCGCCGTACCAGTGGGCGCTGGACTTCGGCGTACGGCGCTGGGTCGCGTAGTCGACGTACACCGCGCCGAAGCGCTTCGCATAGCCGTAGCCCCACTCGAAGTTGTCCATCAGGGACCAGAGGAAGTAGCCCCGCACATCCGCCCCGTCGGCCGCCGCCCGGCGCACCGCCTCCAGGTGGCCGTGCAGATAGGCGATCCGCTCGGGGTCGTGGACCCGGCCGTCCGCGTCCGGGGCGTCGTCGAAGGCCGCGCCGTTCTCGGTGACCATCAGCGGCAGGTCCGGGTGCTCGCGCGAGACGTCCATGAGGAGGTCGTACAGGCCCTCCGGCTTGACCGACCAGTTCATCGCGGTGACCGGCCGGCCCTCGGCGAGGTGGAAGGCGACGTGCTCCGAGCCGGGCCACGGGGAGTGCGCGCTGCTGCCGTGGCCGTCGTTGCGGGTGTCGCCCGCGCCGGTGGGCGACGCGCTGACGATGGTGGGCGTGTAGTAGTTGACGCCGAGGACGTCGATCGGGTGCGCGATCGCGGCCAGGTCGCCCTCGTGGATCAACTCGGACCAGTTCACGAGGCGTTCGGTGTCGGCCAGCAGGTCTTCCGGGTACGCGCCGTGCAGCATCGGGCCCGTGAAGACCCGGTTGCCCACCGCGTCGATCCGGCGCGCCGCGTCCGCGTCCGCCTCGCTGTCGGTCAGCGGGCGCACCTGGTGGAGGTTGAGGGTGACCGAGGTCTGCGCGGCAGCGGGGAGGTTCGCGCGCAGCGCCTCGGCCGCCCGGCCATGGGCGAGGTTGAGGTGGTGGGCGGCCCGCAGCGCGGCGGCCGGTTCGGTGCGGCCGGGGGCGTGGACCCCGGAGCCGTAACCGAGGAAGGCCGAGCACCAGGGCTCGTTGAGCGTGGTCCACATACCGACCCGGTCGCCCAGTGCGCGGGCCATGATGGCCGCGTAGTCCGCGAACCGTTCGGCCGTCGCCCGCTCGGGCCAGCCGCCCGCGTCCTCCAGCTCCTGCGGCAGGTCCCAGTGGTAGAGCGTGGCGACGGGCGTGATGCCGGCCGCCAGCAGTTCGTCGACGAGCGACCGGTAGAAGTCCAGGCCGCGTTCCACCGCGGGGCCCCGGCCGGTGGGCTGGACGCGGGACCAGGAGACCGAGAAGCGGTACGCCTGGAGCCCGAGGCGCTTCATCAGGGCGACGTCGTCGCGGTAGCGGTGGAAGTGGTCGGCGGCCACGTCCCCGGTGTCCCCGCCGAGGACCCGGCCGGGCGTGTGGCTGAAGGTGTCCCAGATGGAGGGGGTGCGGCCGTTCTCGCCGGCCGCCCCCTCCACCTGGTACGCGGCGGTGGCCGCGCCCCAGAGGAAGCCGGTCGGGAAGGGTGCCGTGGCGGCGGGGGCCTGCTGCGGGACCGTGTCGGGTCGGACGGCTGTCATGTGGAAGCGCTCCCTAGGGAAGTGGCGAAAGTGAGGGGTGAGGGGTGAGAGGAAGGGAGAGGGGGCGAGTGGTCAGCCCTTGACCGCGCCGGACATGATCCCGCCGACGATCTTCTTGCCGAAGACCACGAACACCGCCAGCAGCGGCAGCGTGCTGATCAGCGCGCCCGCCATCACGATGGACTGGTCGGGGGTGTACGAGGCGCTGAGCTGGCCGAGGGCCACCTGCAGGGTCGGGTTCTGCTGGTTGAGGGCGAGGTAGGGCCAGAAGAAGTCGTTCCACGCCTGGACGAAGGTGAGCATCCCGAGCACCATCATCGCGGGGCGGGCCACCGGCAGCACCACGCTCACGACGATGCGGAGGTTGTTCGCGCCGTCGATCTTGGCCGCCTCGATCAGCTCGTACGGCAGCGCCTCGATCAGGTACTGGCGCATGAAGAACACGCCGAACGCGCTCACCAGCGTCGGGAAGATCACCGACTCGAGCTGCCCGCCCCAGCCGAGTCCGGACATCATCATGAACAGCGGGACGACGCTGAGCTGCGGCGGAATGGTGAGGGTGGCGATGACCGCGGTCATCAGCCAGCCGCGGCCCCGGAAGCGCATCTTGGCGAAGGCGTATCCGGCGAGCGTGCAGAAGAAGAGCGTCGCGAGGGTGATCGAGGACGAGACGATGACGCTGTTGACGATCGCCTTGCCGAGGTTGGCCTGTTCCCAGGCCGTCTGGACGTTCTCGATCAGCTTGCCGCCCGGGAGGAACGGCGGGGTGGAGGCGAGGACTTCGTCCTGGGTGCGGGAGGCCGCGACCAGGGTCCAGTAGAGCGGCAGCAGCGAGCCGAAGCCGACGACGGCGAGCGCGACGTACGCGAAGGGGCCGCCCTTCATCTGCTGGCCGGCGCCCATCCGGAAGCGGCTCGGGCGCTGCGGGGCACCGCCCTTCGGGGCCGGCGCGGGCTTCACGGGGGCGGTGTGCGTGAGGCTGGTCATGGTCATGGAGGCGCTCCCGGTCAGACCGCGGACTTGCGGACGAATCGGCCGAAGAACCAGTTGGCCGCGGCGATGAGGAGAAGAAGGGCGAGCATCGCCCAGGCGACGGCGGCGGCCGGACCGAGATGTCCGAGATTCCAGCCGTAGTTGTAGAGGTAGATACTGAGCGTCTCGTATTGGTTCTCGTTGCCGCCGGTGGCGCCCAGCGCGCCGCCCTCCAACAGCAGCGGCTCGCCGAAGAGCTGCATGGAGCCGATGGTGGAGATGACGATGGTGAACAGGATCGTCGGCCGCAGCGAGGGGATGGTGACCTTGCGGAACTGCTGCCAGCGCGACGCGCCGTCCAACGAGGCCGCCTCATAAAGGTCGTTGGGGACCGCCTGCATCGCCGCCAGATAGATCAGCGCGTTGTAGCCGGTCCAGCGCCAGATCACGATGACGGAGATGGCGATCTTCGAAGTCCAGTGCCCGTTGGCCCAGTTGGTGTCGTCGAACCCGACGAGGCCGAGCGCCCAGTTCAGCAGTCCGCCGTCGGCCCGGAACACCAGGGCGAAGACGAGAGCGGCCGAGGCGACCGAGGTCGCGTACGGGGTGAGGATGACCGTGCGCCAGAACGTGCTGGCGCGGAGACGGTAGTTGAGGAGGTGGGCGAGACCGAGGGCCACCAGGAGCTGCGGGACGGTGGAGATGACGCCGATCAGGAAGGTGTTGCTGACCGAGGTCCAGAACTCGGGGTCGTTCAGGATCTTGTCGAAGTTCTCCCAGCCCACCCACTCCATCGAGTCCAGGCCGGTCATCTCCACCCGGTGCAGGGCGATCCAGCCGGTGTAGAGGAGCGGGTAGAGCCCGAAGGCCCCGAAGACGAGGAAGAACGGTGCGATGTACGCGTACGGGGAGGCCTTGTCGTCGAACCGCCACAGCCGGCTGCGCCACAACTGCCGCCGTTCGCAGGGCGGTTGTTTCTGCGGTTCACGGGGCGGAGTCGCGTACGCATCCCGGGTGGGGGTCGAGGTTGCCACGGGCGGGGAGTCCTTCCCTGGGTGCGCCGACGGACGGCCGGGGCG
>NZ_NEUE01000264.1 GCF_002910905.1 Streptomyces sp. SM11
CCCGCCGGACGGGCCCGCGCCCCGCCCCGCCCCGGCAGCCCGGCCGCCGGACCCGGGTACCGCCCTGACAGCCCGGTGACAGGGCCCCGTCCCAAGGGGACCGCGTCGGCCCCGGACGCGCTGCTCGCCGACCCCGTACGCCGGGTCGCCGCCGTACGCGGCCGGAGTCTGCGGCGCTCCGTCCTCGTCGGCACCTGCCTGCTGGCCGCCGTGGTCGTCATGTTCGGCGTATCGCTCAGCTTCGGCGACATGGTGACGCCGGTCGACCAGGTCGTGGCCACCCTGTTCGGCGGCGGCGACGGCGGATCCCGGTTCGTCGTCCTGGAACTGCGGCTGCCCCGCGCCCTCCTCGCGATCCTCGTCGGCGCGGGCTTCGGCCTCTCCGGAGCCGTTTTCCAGACCGTGCTGCGCAACCCGCTCGCCAGCCCCGACCTCATCGGCATCAGCTCCGGGGCCAGCGCGGTCGCCGTCACCGCCGCACTGGTCTTCCAGGTCAGCGGACTCGCCCTCTCCGCGAGCGCCCTCACCGGTTCGCTGGCCGCCGGGGCGGCCATCTACCTGCTCGCCTGGCGGCAGGGCATCGCAGGCCAGCGGCTGGTCCTCGTCGGCATCGGTGTCGGCATGGGTCTGTCCAGCATCGTCTGGTACGTGATGGCCCGCTCCGAGGTCGCCGACGCGCAGGAGGCGTACCGCTGGCTCGCGGGCAGCCTCAACGGCCGCTCCTGGGAGCAGGTGTGGCCGCTGCTCATCGCCGTCGGCGTTCTCGTCCCGCTGACGGTTCTCGCCGCCCACGCGCTGCGCCCCCTCCAACTCGGGGACGACGCCGCCGCCGGGCTCGGCGCGAAGGTCGAGGGCGGCCGGCTCGCCCTGCTGGGCTGTGCGACCGCGCTCGCCGGGGTCGCGACCGCCGCCGCGGGACCCGTCGGGTTCGTGGCGTTCGTCGCCGCCCCGATCGCCCGCCGCCTGGTCCCGGGCCGGGGCGCGGCCCTGCCGCAGGCGGCCCTGACCGGGGCGCTGCTGGTCCTGGTCGCCGACTTCGCCGCGCAGCACCTGTTTCCGGTGCAGCTGCCGGTGGGCGTGGTCACCAGCATCATCGGCGCCCCGTATCTGCTCCTGCTCCTGGCCCGCGCCAACCGCGTGGGCAGCGGGGGCTGAGGTGGAGAAGCCCCAGGACACGGAGAAGGCCCAGGACATGGCGACGTATCAGCAAGACGACGAAAGGCGTGGCCCTGTCGTGGCCGATCACACTCTGGAAGCCCGGGACGTCCGGCTCGGCTACGGCGAACGCGAGATCGTCCCCGGTCTGAGCGTGGCCGTGCCGCCCGGGAAGATCACGGTCATCGTGGGCCCCAACGCCTGCGGGAAGTCGACCCTGCTGCGGGCGATGGCCCGGCTGCTGGCCCCCTCCGCCGGGGCGGTGCTGCTGGACGGCCGGTCCATCCAGGAGATGCCGACCAAGGAGGTCGCCTCCGTGCTCGGCATCCTGCCGCAGAGCCCCACGGCCCCGGAGGGCATCACCGTCTCCGACCTGGTCGGGCGCGGCCGCTATCCGCACCAGGGCTGGTTCCGCCGCTGGAGCGCCGAGGACGACGAGGCGGTCGCTCAGGCGCTGCTGTCGACCGATGTCCTCGAACTCGCCGACCGTTCCGTGGACGAGCTGTCGGGCGGTCAGCGCCAGCGGGTGTGGATCGCGATGGCACTGGCCCAGCGCACGGACATCCTGCTGCTCGACGAGCCGACGACCTTCCTGGACGCCAGCCACCAGCTGGACGTCCTGGACCTGCTCACCGACCTCAACCGCGAGCGGGGCGTCACCATGGTGGCCGTGCTGCACGACCTGAACCTGGCCTGCCGGTACGCGGACCACATGATCGCGATGAAGGCGGGGCGGATCGTCGCGGAGGGGCGGCCGGTCGACATCGTGACGGCGGAACTGGTCGGCGAGGTCTTCGGCATGCGCTGCTCGGTGATCGGGGACCCGGCGTCGGCCACCCCGATGGTCGTGCCGCTGGGCCGCCACCACGTGCAGGACCCGGCTGCCTGAGCCACGCACGGATCCGCGTGAGTCACGCATGGATTGGCAGGGGAGCCATGCACGGATCAGGGTGGGAGCCATGCACGGATCCGCGTGGACCGACCCGATGGCACCGTTGTCATTAGGTGAGGCTAACCTAAAGGGCGTGAACGCTTCCGCTCCCCGCGCCCGGCGCCCCCGCCGCACCACCGTCCTCGCGGCAGGGGCAGTCGCCGCCCTGCTCGTCGGCCTCTCGGCCTGCGGCTCGTCGGACGGTTCCGACAGCTCCACCTCCTCCTCCGCCTCCGAAGGGGCCTCCGCGGGCGCCTTCCCCGCGAAGGTGGCGACGAAGTTCGGCGAGGTCACCGTCGACAAGCAGCCCCAGCGCATCGTCGCCCTCGGCTGGGGCGACGCCGAGACGGTGCTCGCGCTGGGCGGCCAGCCGGTCGGGGCCAGCGACTGGCTGCCGTTCGGCGGCGAGGGCGTCGGCCCGTGGGCCAAGGGCATGTACGACAAGAAGCCGGAACTGATCGGCACGATGGAGCCGGAGTTCGAGAAGATCGCCTCCCTCCAGCCCGACCTGATCCTGGACACCAAGTCCAGCGGCGACCAGACCCGCTACGACACGCTGAAGAAGATCGCCCCGACCGTGGGCGTGCCCAAGGGCGGTGACCAGTACAAGATCTCGTGGGAGCGGCAGACCACGATGATCGCCGCCGCCATGGGCGTACCGGAGAAGGGCGAGAAGCTGATCGCGGAGACCGAGAAGAAGTTCGAGGCCGCCGCGAAGGCCCACCCCGAGTTCAAGGACAGGACCATCACCGTGGGCTCGCGCACCTCGGAGGGATTCGGCATCTACGTCGGCGGCACCGGGCGCGTCGATTTCGTCGAGCGGCTCGGTTTCAAGAACAACCCGAAGGCCGAGGCTCAGGCGGGCAAGAGCTTCTCCGTCCCGGTCTCCAAGGAGAACCTGGACCTGCTCGACGCCGATCTGACGGTCATGGCGCCGATCGGCATCCCGGCCACCGACATCAGCGGCGACCCGCTGTACAAGGCGGTCCCGTCGGTCAAGGCGGGCAACGACCTCGTCTTCGACGACAAGGACATCTCCCAGGCGTTCGCCATGGACTCGGTCCTGTCCGTCTCGTACGCGCTGGAGAACGTCGTCCCGCTCTTCGCGGAGAAGGTCGCGAATTGACATGCTCCCCGGGCCGAAGCCCGGGGGTTCTGGCCGCCCCCACCTGTGGCTGTGCCGCTACGCGGCACGGGTGTGGGCGGGGGTTCCGTGGCTTCCTGGTTCTTCGCGCTGTTGCCCGAACGGGTTCGGGTCTTACCGGCGCTCCGCAGGCCGATGCCGTTGGTCCGGCGGCCTGTTTGACGTTGCTCGCGGCCACGGGGCTCGCTTCACCACAGGGCTGAGGCCCGATGTACTGCGAATGAAACCCGGTAGCTCCGAACGCACCGCGCGCCCCGTCCCCGGGAGAACCGGGTGCGGGGCGCTGCTGTGCGACGGACGGACGCGCTCGGCGGCCGGGAGCGTCAGGCACCCGGAGCGGCGGCCTTGATCGCGGAGATGTCGAAGGCCAGCTTCACCTTGTCGCTGACCATCACGCCGCCGGTCTCCAGCGCCGCGTTCCAGGTCAGGCCCCAGTCGGAGCGCAGGATGTCGGCGCTGCCCTCGAAGCCGACGCGCTCGTTGCCGTAGACGTCGGTGGCGGAGCCGTTGAGCTCCAGGTCGATGGCGAGCGGGCGCGTGACGTCCTTGATGGTCAGGTCGCCGGTGATCCGGTACGCCTCGCCGCCCAGCTGCTCGGCCTTCGTCGAGCGGAACGTCATGAGCGGGAACTTCTCCGCGTCGAAGAAGTCGCTGCTGGCCAGGTGCCCGTCGCGGTCGGCGATGCCGGTGTCGACGCTGGCGATCTTCACGTCGATGGAGGCGGAGGAGTTCGCCGGGTCCGTGCCGTCCAGCACCAGGGTGCCCTCGTGCTCGCCGAAGGAGCCGCGCACATTCGTGACCATCGCGTGGCGCACGGTGAAGCCGATGCTGCTGTGCGCCGGGTCCAGGGTGTAGGTGCCGGTCAGGGCGGCCAGTGCCGGGTCCACCGCGAGGGCCTCGGTGGCGGTGGCGGCGGCGGTCGACTTGCGGGTGAACAGAGCCATGGCTCCTCCTCGGGGATGCGCTGCGGGGACGGGGTCCTGCGGTGAAGAAGGGGTTGTTTAACCTTCAACGAGTTCGACTGTAGCGCGATCTAGTTCAAGGTTCAACATCTGGCCCCGGGTTCCCTGGCCCGGGTGCGCGGCGCGGTCCGCGGTCACCGGCCGCGAGAACCCGCGCCCGGGGGGCCGCCCCTGGTGCCAGGTGCGGCCCCACCGCCTCACGGGACCGGGTCGGCGTCCGGGCCCTCCTGCTCCAGCAGCTCCCGGGCGAAGCCCTCCCACTGCGCGTACCGGTCCGGGTGCGCGGACCGCTGGACCGCCTGGCACACGTCGCCCGGGTCCATCGACTCCCAGCCGTCGATCTGGAGCAGCCCCGGATTGGCGCTGGGCGAGGGCAGCCCGTAGAAGGACTTGGACGCGGTCGGTACATGGGTGATCTGCGCCGGCGTGCCCCAGCCCGTGCTGGGGCGCTGCTGGAAGACGCCGAGCGAGTCGTGGTCGACCGCGGACGTGTGGTTGACGAACTTCGACTCCTGCATGGCCGTCATCAGGGCGATGATCAGGGCCTCCTCGGGGAGCTCGGCCCCCTTTCCGACGCCGATGACCGTCCAGGCGTGGGCGAGCTGTTCCGGGCCGAGGTCGGACGGGGCGGCGAAGAACACCCGCAGCTCGCTGTCCGGGGCCGTCTTGAGCAGATGGGCGGTGACCGTGTCCATCCGGCCGGTCGGCGGGAGGCCGTAGCTCTCCTGGAAGGCGCGCAGGCCGTGCGCGCCGGGGGCCTGCGGTGAGGGCGGCGGCGGTGGGGCGGGGTCCGCGTGCGCCGGAGCCGCTGCGGTCAGCAGGAATCCGGTGGCGACCGCCGCGAGCATGCGGCGGGGGAGTCGGTTCAATCGCATACGGAACCGTCCCGGGGCGCCGGGGCGAAGTCAAGAACGCCACACATCATGTCAATTAGTGGCGTATCGGATGGCCGGGAAGGCGGGTCGGCAGGCGTGTGCCCCCGCCGGCCACGAGAACTCAAGGACCGGCCGGGGGCACACGCGTCTACCTGGCGGGCGTCAGGAGCCCACACTCACCGTGAAGCGGCGCGGGTTCCCGTCGTGCGCCGCACCCGACACGTCCGGCTCACCGTCCGGGCGGACGTCGTCGTACGGGAACGCGTAACCGATCGGGCTGTTCGCGTGGACCACCCGGGACCAGTGGTTGGTGACCGCTCCCCTGTAGTAGTCCGACGTCGACGTGCCGTTCGGCTGGCTCGGATGGCCCAGCATGATCGAGCGGTTGAAGCCCGCCGCCAGCCGGGCCAGGATCGCCTTCTTGTCGTCGGAGTCGCCCGGGTTGTTGGTGAACGGGCCGTGGTTGCAGGTGAAGATGTCCTTCGTCTCCGGCCTGGTGAAGGTGTGGCCGCCCTCGAAGGTCAGCGTGTCCCCGCTGACCCGGCCGGCCAGTGCGCCCCGGCCGCCCTGGAGGTCGATGCGCAGGTCCTCGGAGCGGTACTTCTCCCACACCTCGTCGATCTGTGCGGTGAACAGGTCCCGGAACGGCATCTCGGCGGGCCGGTCGAAGTACGGCGCCATGATGTTCTGCGGCGAGACGACCCGCAGGACGCTGCCGTCGTGGCTCCGAGTGATCAGCTTGTCCCACGGCTGTCCGTCGGCGGCGGCCTGGGCGGTGAGGTCGTCCGCGATCCGCTGCACCGCGCCCTCCGGATGCGGCGGGACGACGTGGATCCCGTCGCCCTCCAGGGTGATCCCGATCGGGAGGGCGGTGATCAGGTCGACGTAGCTGATGTTGGAGTACAGCTGCTGCGTGTTGAAGGTGAACTCGCAGAACGACCAGGTGCGCCCGTAGTTCGGGTCCGCCGGCGTGGCGAAGGCGGGCTCCACCAGCGAGGGGCCCGGGTTGAGGTAGAAGTCGAGTTTGTCGTCGCGGACGAAGTAGGCCCGCGCCCCGTACATCTGCGGCAGGGTCAGCACGACCGGGCCCGCGCCCGCGCCCTTGAGCGGGATCGCGCAGTCGACGGGCAGCGGGGTGCCCGGGGCGCCGGGGGAGTCGGGGCGGTAGACGCCGCCGTCCGGCTTGAGCAGCATCCAGCGGTCGGTGCCCAGCTCACGGCCGGTCACATACGCGTGCACCGTGCCCGGCAGCGACGTGTTCTCCAGCGCCAGTTCGCAGGTCGCGGGGGCTGCCGAGGCGCGAGGGCTCAGTGCGGTGCCCCAGGCGGGGTACGTCAGCGCCGCGGCCGAGGCGGCGGCGCCGGTCAGGAATATTCTGCGCGAGATCACGAGGGACTCCCGAGGTGTGTGGGGGCCGCAGACGAGTGGTGGGGGGTGGCGCGGGGAGGGTCAGGACCGTGAGGGTGCCTGCGGTGCGCACCACTCTCGCGAGGCCCGGCGGGAGCGTCAAGACTTGCGACTGAGAGCGCTCTCAGAATTCCGGAGTCTTCACAACTCGACGCCCTGAACCGGCACTTGCCGGAACCGAGCCGGTGCGAACCGTGACCGTGCGGGGAGCTTCCGGTCAAGAGGTGAACAAAAGCCAGCGATGGACCGCACACTCCTGACTTGGACTAACGCACCGGGGTTGTTGGACGGAGTCGGCCCCCGGGGGCTAAGTTCGTTGACGGTGTCCGGACACGGCGACTACTCAGGGGCCATGTCGCCAAGATTCCCTCGCCCCGGCCTGGTCGCCGCGGCCTCCGCAGCCGTCCTGGCGCTCGCGGGGACCGCCCTCCCCGCCGCAGCCGCCGATCCGTCCCTCGCCCCGGCCGGGGCGGCGGAGGCCGGCGGCTCCGCCGTCATCGGGTCCGGCCGGCTCGCCGTCACCGTCGCCGACGACTTCCCGCGCGTCCTGTCGTACACCGACCGGGCGAGCGGCGAGCAACTGCTCGGCAGCACTCGGCCGGTCACCGCCGTCACCCTCAACGGGACCGCTCGCCCGGTGAAGCTCAAGGGCGCGCCGAAGGTCACCCGCGCCGCTGCCCGCTACACCCTCGCCTTCGACTCCCTGCCGGGCGTCGAGATCGACGCCTCGCTCACCGTCTCCGGGCGGGTCACCACGTTCAGGGTGACCGCCGTCCGTGACACCGAAGCCTTCCGGGTCGGCACCATCGACATCCCGGGGCACGACCTGATCTCCGTCGGGTCCACCGAGGCCGGGGCCGCCACCGCGTTCACCAAGCTCGACCCGGACTCCACCCGCACCGCCGACGTCTTCGCGAAGATCACCGGCGGGACGAAGCCCGACGCCGCGCCCGTCGGGGCCAGTTACGCGATCCTCAACAACGGCTCGCTCGCCGCGGCCGTCGAGTCCAACTCCTCGTACGACAAGCCCGCCGGACCCACCGGCGGCGACGACGCACGTTTCTGGCACCAGGCGCGCACCGAGGAGGGCGGCGGCGTCCGCGTCGGCGTCTGGTCGGGCCAGTGGACCTACCGGGGCGAGGGCGCCCCGAAGCCCGAGAGCGGCGAGAACCTGCCGTGGGCCAAGGTCGTCGTCACCCCGGACGCCAACGGCGACAAGGCCGTCGACTGGCAGGACGGGGCCGTCGCCTTCCGCTCGATCGGCGTCACCGCGCCCGGCAGCGAGGACACCGCGAAGCGGGTCGTCACCCACATCCCGTTCAACTTCGCCAGCCAGGCCACCCACCCGTTCCTGCGCACCCTGGACGACGTCAAGCGCATCTCGAAGGCCACCGACGGCCTCGGCCAGCTCGCCGTCCTCAAGGGGTACGGATCCGAGGGCCACGACTCCGCCCACCCGGACTACGGCGGCAACTACAACAAGCGGGCCGGCGGGCTGAAGGACCTCAACACCCTGCTCAAGCAAGGCAAGAAGTGGGGCGCCGACTTCGGCGTCCACGTGAACGCCACCGAGTCCTACCCGGAGGCCAACGCCTTCGACGAGCAGCTCGTCGACAAGACGAGGCCCGGCTGGAACTGGCTCAACCAGAGCTACTACATCGACCAGCGCCGCGACATCAACAGCGGCGACCTGGCGAAACGCTTCCAGCAACTGCGCGACGAGACCGACAAGAACCTCGACTTCCTCTACATCGACGTCTACTACAGCCACGGCTGGATCGCCGACAAGACGATCCAGGCCGTGCAGAAGCAGGGCTGGACCGTCGGCACCGAGTGGGCCGACAAGTTCGAGCGCGCCTCGCTCTGGTCGCACTGGGCCAACGACCTGAACTACGGCGGAGCCACCAACAAGGGCCTGAACTCGCAGATCATCCGGTTCATCCGCAACGGCGAGAAGGACGTCTGGAACAACGACCCGGTCCTCGGCCAGACCGCTCTGGAGGACTTCGAGGGCTGGACCGGCGAGACCGACTGGAACGCCTTCACCGCCAACATCTGGCAGCAGAACCTGCCCGCGAAGTACCTCCAGCAGCAGCGGATCACCCGCTGGGACGGCAACGACATCACCTTCACCGGTGGTGTGCGCGGCACGGTGGAGAACGGGAAGCGGACCTTCTACGACCAGGACCGCAAGGTGCTCAGCGGCACCGACTACCTGCTGCCGTGGGACGGTGGCAAGAAGCTCTACCACTACAGCGAGACCGGCGGCACCAGCACCTGGGAGGTGCCCGGCAAGGGCGCGTACACCCTCTACGAGCTGACCGACAACGGCCGCGAGAAGGTCAGCACCGTCCGCCCCGCCGGCGGGAAGATCACGCTGACCGCCACCGCCGGACAGGCCTATGTCCTGTACCCCGGCCGGGCTCCGAAGGAGGCATCCCCCGGCTGGGGGAAGGGGACCGGGCTGAAGGACCCCGGCTTCAACGACCGTGACCTGAAGGGCTGGACGAAGTCCGGCACCGTCGTCCGCGACACCGACGAGCAGGGCCGCAACAGCGCCGAACTCTCCGGCTCGGACAAGGCCTCGCTCTCCCAGACGATCACCGGCCTCAAGCCCGGCAGGCGCTACACCGCCTCCGCCCTCGTCGAGGTCGAGCCCGGCGAGAGCCGCCGCACCACCCTGAGCGCCGGCGGAGAGTCCGTGGCCGTCGAACGCTCCACGGCCGAGGACTTCGTCGCCGCGTCCGACTGGCACGGCACCTCCTTCCAGCGCGCCAAGGTCAACTTCACCGCCCCCGCGAAGGGCCGCACCACCCTCCGGATCGAGGCGGCGGCCGGCAGCGCGGCGAAGGTCCGCGCCGATGACGTACGGATCGTGGAGAACGCCCCGGCGACCCGCGCCGGCACGGTGGCGTACGAGGACTTCGAGGCCGTCGACCAGGGCTGGGGCCCGTTCCTCAAGGGTGACGCGGGCGGCTCCACCGACCCCCGCACCAGCATCTCGCAGCTCCACGCCCCGTACACCCAGTCCGGCTGGAACGGGAAACTGGTCGACGACGTGCTCGGCGGGAAGGAGTCCCTGAAGGCCCATGAGGAGAACACCGGCCTCGTCTACCGCACCGCCCCCTGGACCGTCCCGATGAAGGACGGCCACCGGTACAAGGTGGAGTTCGACTACCAGTCCAGCCACGCGGGGGCCTACAGCTGGGTCGAGGGCTACGACCGGGTCGCCGGCGGGCAGGCCTCCTCGACCGAGACCCGGGCCACCCCGATCGGGCGGCAGCGCACCACCGGGCACTTCAGCCGGACGTTCACCGCGGGCTGCGGCGACACCTGGACCGGGCTGCGGAAGCTACCCGGAGCACCCGAGGGCGCGGACTTCGTGCTCGACGGCTTCACCGTGACCGACCTCGGAGCGGCCCCCGCCGGGCAGGAGGCCGTCTGCGGCACGCTCGGCGTGGCCGCCGACGCCGAGACCCTGGAGCCGGGAGCCCCGAACACGGTGAAGGCGACCTTCGGCAACGACGAGGCGAGTGCCGCCACCGGTGTGCGGCTCGCGCTGACCGTGCCCGAGGGCTGGCAGGCCGAGCCCGTGGGCGCGGTCGCCTTCGACTCGGTCGCCCCGGGCGCGAAGGTCACGGGCAGCTGGCAGGTCACCCCGCCGGTCGACGCCCCGTACGACACGTACACGCTGGACGCGGAGGCCACGTACGCCGTCGGGGGAGCCGCTCGGACGCTCGGCGCGGGAACCTCCGTCCGCACACTCCCGCCGCCGCCCACCGCGGACAGCTGGGCCAGTGAGCTGGACTGGACCGCCTCGGACAACGGCTGGGGCCCGGTCGAGCGCGACCGGTCCAACGGGGAGGCCGGGGCCGGTGACGGCGGCCCCCTGAAGATCGGCGGCGTCGACTACGCCAAGGGCCTGGGCACGCACGCCCCGGCGAGGATCCGCTACTACCTGGGTGGGAAGTGCACCTCCTTCACCGCCGAGGTGGGCGTGGACGACGTCCAGACCACCCGGGGCAGTGTGCGGTTCTCGGTCACCGCCGACGACACGGAGAAGGTGGCGTCACCAGTGCTGGGGGCGGCCGACCCCGCCTGGAAGCTCACCGCCGACGTCACCGGGGCGAAGTACGTCGAGCTGGTCGTCCGGGACGGCGGCGACGGCAACGGCAACGACCACGCGGATTGGGGCAATGCCCGCTTCCACTGCGGAAGTTGAACGTCGGAAGAACAGTCTCCCGGGCGCGGCGGACATCAGTGGAACTGTGCCGCGCGATACTGAGGGGGCCTTCGGGCCCCCTCAGGGGCATGTGGCCCACGGCACACCGTCCTCTTTGTTGAGTCTCCACAGCTGGAGGCGGCGTTTCGCTGGTGGATCGCCTGCACGATGCCAAGGTTCTGTTCACTCCCACCACGAAACCGGGCAGGAGACTGTTCGGAGTCGACGGCACGATTTCTGGGTCGGGGTTCGTAGGGTCAGTACATGACCGTTGTGGACGAAACCCAGGGTGAGCCGAACGACGCCCGAGGCCGGGTGGCCGAACTGCTGGCCCTGCGCGAGCAGGCGCGGCGCGGACCGAGTGAGCGGGCGACCGAGGCGCAGCACGCCAAGGGGAAGCTGACCGCGCGCGAGCGCATCGAGCTGCTGCTGGACCCGGGTTCGTTCAAGGAGGTCGAGCAGCTCCGCCGGCACCGGGCCACGGGGTTCGGCCTGGAGGCCAAGAAGCCCTACACCGACGGTGTCATCACCGGGTGGGGCACGGTCGAGGGCCGCACGGTCTTCGTCTACGCGCACGACTTCCGGATCTTCGGCGGTGCCCTGGGCGAGGCGCACGCCACGAAGATCCACAAGATCATGGACATGGCCATCTCGGCCGGCGCCCCGCTGGTGTCGCTGAACGACGGCGCCGGAGCCCGTATCCAGGAGGGCGTCTCGGCGCTCGCCGGTTACGGCGGCATCTTCCAGCGCAACACGCGCGCCTCGGGTGTCATCCCACAGATCAGCGTGATGCTCGGCCCGTGCGCGGGCGGCGCCGCCTACAGCCCGGCGCTCACCGACTTCGTGTTCATGGTCCGCGAGACCTCGCAGATGTTCATCACCGGACCGGACGTCGTGAAGGCGGTCACCGGCGAGGAGATCACCCAGAACGGCCTCGGCGGCGCGGACGTGCACGCCGAGACCTCCGGCGTCGCGCACTTCGCGTACGACGACGAGGAGACCTGCATCGCCGAGGTCCGCTACCTCATCGGGATGCTGCCCTCCAACAACCGCGAGAACCCGCCGACCGCTCCGAGCGACGACCCTGCCGACCGGCGCGGCGACGTCCTCCTGGACCTGGTCCCGGCCGACGGCAACCGCCCGTACGACATGCACAAGGTGATCGAGGAGCTCGTCGACGACGGCGACTACCTGGAGATCCACGAGCGCTGGGCGCGCAACATCATCTGCGCGATGGCCCGCCTGGACGGTCAGGTCGTCGGCATCGTCGCCAACCAGCCGCAGGCGCTGGCGGGGGTCCTGGACATCGAGGCCTCCGAGAAGGCCGCACGTTTCGTCCAGATGTGTGACGCTTTCAACATCCCGATCATCACCCTTCTGGACGTCCCCGGCTTCCTGCCGGGCGTGGACCAGGAGCACGGTGGGATCATCCGCCACGGCGCCAAGCTGCTGTACGCCTACTGCAACGCCACCGTGCCGCGGATCTCGCTGATCCTGCGGAAGGCCTACGGAGGCGCGTACATCGTCATGGACTCCCAGTCCATCGGGGCCGACCTCACCTACGCCTGGCCCACCAACGAGATCGCGGTGATGGGCGCCGAGGGCGCCGCCAACGTCATCTTCCGCCGTCAGATCGCCGAAGCCGAGGACCCCGAGGCCATGCGCACCCGGATGGTCAAGGAGTACAAGGCCGAGCTGATGCATCCCTACTACGCGGCCGAGCGCGGCCTCGTCGACGACGTCATCGACCCCGCCGAGACCCGCGAGGTACTCATCGCCTCGCTCGCCATGCTCCGCAACAAGCACGCCGACCTGCCGTCCCGCAAGCACGGCAACCCCCCGCAGTAGTCATCCTCCGCAGCGGCGCGATCCGCCGCACGGTCCACGACATCCTGCCGAGAAGACGGAGACACCCCACCATGAGCCTGACGTCCGCCGAGTCCGTGCTGCGCGTCGAGAAGGGGCACGCCGACCCCGAGGAACTGGCGGCCATCACCGCCGTCCTGATGGCCCGCGCCGCCGCCCAGCCCGCCGCCCCCGCCCACCGGGGCCGGGACACCGCCGGCTGGCGCCGCCTGGAGCGCACGCCGGGCTTCCGCGCCCCGCACAGCTGGCAGGGCTGACCGCCCGGACGCCTACGGAGAAGGGCCCCGCACTCCTCGGGAGTGCGGGGCCCTTCTCTTGCGTACCGGAGGCCTCAGCGCAGGCGTGCCATCAGCGCGTGCTCGACCAGCGTGATGAGCGCGCTCTTGGCGTCCGCACGGTGGCGGGCATCCGTCGTCAGGATCGGGGTGTCCGGCCCGATCTGGAGTGCCTCGCGTACTTCGTCGGGGGTGTAGGGCTGGTGTCCGTCGAAGCCGTTGAGGGCGATGACGAAGGGCAGTCCGCTGTTCTCGAAGTAGTCGACGGCGGGGAAGCAGTCGGCGAGACGGCGGGTGTCGACGAGGACGACGGCGCCGATGGCGCCGCGGACCAGGTCGTCCCACATGAACCAGAAGCGGTCCTGGCCCGGCGTACCGAAGAGGTACAGGATCAGGTCCTGGTCCAGGGTGATACGCCCGAAGTCCATGGCCACCGTCGTGGTGGTCTTGTCCCCGGTGTGGGTCAGATCGTCGATGCCCGCCGAGGCGGACGTCATCACGGCTTCGGTGCGCAGCGGATTGATCTCCGAAACGGCACCGACAAACGTGGTCTTACCCACGCCGAAGCCCCCTGCCACCACGATCTTCGCCGAGGTAGTGGAGCGGGCCGCTCCGCCGCTAGAGCTTGCGAAGTCCACTGAGCACCCTTTCGAGCAGTGTCACATC
>NZ_NEUE01000265.1:0-21517 GCF_002910905.1 Streptomyces sp. SM11
CCCCGCCCCGCTCCCCTCAGGCCTCACCGGCTCAGGCGTCAGGCCCTCACCGGCTCAGGCGCTGGAAGCGGCGGACCGCCAGCGGGAGGAATACCAGCGTGATCACGGTCGGCCACACCACGGCCATCAGCAGGGCGTGCTCCTCCACCCAGGTGCCGCCGCCCGCCACCGGATTGCCGAACAGTTCGCGGGTGGCCGTCGCGGTCGAGGAGATCGGGTTCCAGGCCGCGATGGTGCCCAGCCAGCCCGGCATCAGGGACGGGGCCACGAAGGTGCTGGAGATCATGGTGATGGGGAAGGCGACCGCGTACAGGCCGCCCGCCGCCTCCGGGGTGGGGACCAGCATGCCGAGCCAGACGCCCACCCAGATCAGACTGAACCGCAGCAGCAGGAGCAGCCCGAAGGCCCCGAGGGCGGCCGGCGCCCCGCCGTCCGCGCGCCAGCCGATCAGCAGCGCGGTGACGGCCAGGATGGTCAGTTCGGCGGCGGCCACCACCAGGTCGGCCGCCCCGCGTCCGGAGCCGAAGGCGGAGGGGGCCATCGGCATGGACCGGAAGCGGTCGACGACTCCCTTGTCGGCATCGGTGACCACGGCCACGGCGGTGTTCATGAAACCCATGGCCATGGTCATGGCGAACATGCCGGGCATCAGGAACGCCCGGTAGTCCCCGCCCCCGGGCACCTTCATCGCGCTGCCGAAGACATACCCGTACAGCAGGACGGAGAGGATCGGGAAGCCGAGCTGCCAGACGACGGCGGAGGGGTGGCGCTGGTAGTGGGTGAGGGTGCGGCGGGTGATGTTCCAGCAGTCGGAGACCGCCCAGTAGGCGAGGCCGTGTTCGCGGCCCCCGCCGGTCACCGCGGGCTTCTGTTCGAGCGTGGTCATGCTGCCGCCGCCTCTCGTACGTCGCGGTTCTCGGTGGTGTCGCGGCTTTCGGTGATGTCGTGGCTCTCGGAGTCGCCGGCCGCGCCGTGTCCCGTCAGGCGCAGGAACACGTCGTCCAGGCTCGGCCGGCGCAGCCCGATGTCCTCCACCGCGATCCCGTCGTCCTGAAGGCTCCGGGCCACCTCGGTCAGCGCGGCCACCCGGTCGGCGACCTGGGCGTGCACCCGGCGGGCGGGGGCGTCGGTGACGACGAGCCCGCCGCCGGCCACCCGGCCGACGGTCCTCGCGACCGCCGCGAGGTCCCCCGCGTCGGCGGCCACCACCTCGATCCGGTCGCCGCCGACCCGGTTCTTCAGCGCGTCCGGGGTGTCGTCGGCGATGGCCCGCCCCCGGTCGATGACGGTGACGTGCGAGGCGAGGCGGTCCGCCTCGTCGAGGTACTGCGTGGTCAGCAGCACCGTCGTACCGCCTGCCACCAGGGCCCGGACCGCGTCCCAGACCTCGCCCCGGCCGCGCGGGTCGAGCCCGGTCGTCGGCTCGTCCAGGAAGAGCACGTCGGGCGAGAGGATCATCGAGGAGGCGAGGTCGAGCCGTCGCCGCATGCCGCCGCTGTACTCCTTGGCGCCCTGGTCGGCCGCCTCGGCCAGGGCGAACCGTTCCAGCAGCTCCCCGGCGCGCTGCCGGGCCCGGCGGTTTCCCAGGTGGAAGAGCCGCCCGAACATCTCCAGGTTCTGCCGCCCGGTGAGACCTTCGTCGACGGCCGCGTACTGGCCGGTGAGCCCGATCCGGCTCCGTACGCGGCGGGGTTCGCGCGTCACGTCGAGCCCCGCGACCTCGGCCCGGCCCGCGTCGTACCGCAGGAGCGTGGCGAGGACCCGCACGGCGGTGGTCTTGCCGGCCCCGTTCGGGCCGAGCAGGCCGTGGACGGTGCCGGGGCGGACGGCGAGGTCTAATCCGTCGAGCGCCCGCTTCTCCGCCGCCCCCTTCCCCCGGCCCCGGTAGCGCTTCACGACCCCCTCGGCGAGCACCGCGTACCCGGACGCGGGCCCCGGCCCGGCCCCACGCATGGACGTAGGCATGGGCATGGGCATGGCACGACTCCCTGATTCTCCGACTGACCGGAAGTTAACTGAGTACACCGTACCCCACACTGAGTACGGTGTACTTCTATACGGGTACGGTGTACCCATCCCTGTTCCGGAGCACTACGCTGGCCCCATGACGAGAGACGGATCGACAGCGGCGACGGACGGCACGGCCACCGGGAGCGGCGACATCGCGCGCAGCCTGGAGCTCCTGTGGGGCACCGGGGAGCGCCCCAGCCGCGGCCCCAAACCGGGCCTCACGCTGGACCGGATCGTCACGGCCGCCATCGCCGTCGCGGACGCGGAAGGGCTGGCCGCCGTCTCCATGCGCCGGCTCTCCACCGAGCTCGGCACGGGCACGATGTCGCTCTACCGGTACGTCCCCGGCAAGGCCGAACTTCTCGACCTGATGCTCGACCGGGTGCTGGGCGAGCCGCTGTCCGCCGCGCCCGACCGTCCCGCCGACGGCGACGACGACGTGCCCGAGGACTGGCGGGCGGCGATCAACACCATGGCCCGGACCTACCTGGACAACCTGCGCCGCCACCCCTGGCTGCTGAAGATCAACCAGGCCCGTACGGTGCTCGGCCCCAGCGCCCTGCGCGGTCTGGAACTCTCCCTCACCGCGCTGCGCTCCATGGGGCTGCGCGACCCCGAGCTGATCGGCGTGATCATCACGGTCAACAGCTTCGTGGAGGGCCTGGCCCGCACGCGGGGGGACGCGGCGGAGGCGGTGGCGCAGACCGGGCTGAGCGACGAGGAGTTCTGGGACAGCCAGCGCCCCTACCTGGAGCGGGCCATGCTCAGCGGCGCGTACCCGATGATGGCGGGGATGGCCGAGGACACCTTCAGCTCCGAGTTCGACCACTTCGAGTTCGGGCTGCAACGGCTGATCGCCGGTTTCGCGGCCCTGGTCGCGGAGCGGGCGGCAGACCGAGCGACAGGGTGAGCGACGAACCGGGCAGCGCACGGAAGTGACAGCGCCCCCGGCCCGTGCGCCAATGGATATATGGACGCCAGCCCGGAGCTCGCTCCTTTCGTGAAGCAGTACGCCGTCCTGCTGAGCACTCACCGGCAGGACGGGACCCCCGTCGACACCCCGGTCAACATCGCCGTCGAGGGCGATCACGCGTTCATCCGCACGTTCTCCTCCGCCTGGAAGGTCGAGCGGATGCGCAACCACCCGCAGGTGGAGCTCGCCCCCTGCACGATCCGGGGCAGACCCACCGGACCGCAGATCAGGGCGCACGCACGGCTGCTGCGGGCGGGCACGAAGGAGAACACGCACGCGGCGCGGATGCTGTCGCGGAAGTACCCGGTCGTGCAGGGCGTGCTCGTCCCGCTGGCGCACCGGCTGAAGCGGGACCGGACGCTGCACTACGAGGTGTGGCCGGTGACGGAGGACACCTGAGCACCGGACCCGGAGCGCGGAACCCGGAGCAGGGGCCCGGGCCGGGCTCCCGCCCTGTCCGCTCCCTGTCCGCTCCCTGTCCGCTCCCCGTCCGCTCACTGTCCGCGGCGGCGCTTCAGGGTCCGCTCCCTACCCGCGTCGGCGCTTCAGCGCGAGCCAGAGGACCGCCGCCCCGACGACGACGGCGGCCCCCAGGGCCACATTGCCGTCGCGGCCCCCGGCCTCGCCGCCGCCCTTCGCGGCAGACCCGGACCCCTCGTCGGAACCGGAACCGGAATCCGCACCGGACCCCGAACCGCTCCCCGGACCGCCCTCCACCTCCACCCGGACGACACCGCTGCGCGCCCCCTCCGAGCCGAACATCAGGGCCGAGCCGTCCGCCGTGTACGTCACGGACTCCGCCTGCCGCTGGAACGGGGCTCGGACCGGCCGGTCCTCACCGAGGCGGCCCTTCTCGAAGACGTACTCGCGGGCGCTGAAGTACGAGCGCAGCACCAGCCGGGTCCCGTCGGGCGAGAAGGCCCCGTCCGTCACCCACGGCACCTCGTCCACCCGCCGGAACACGTTCGTGGAACCGGTGGTCAGCTTCGCCGGGCCTTCGTAGAGGCCGCCGCCGTCCTCGTTCTTGGAGGCGATGTAGGCGCGGCCGGTCTTCGGGTGGACCATCAGCGCCTCGGCGTTGCGGGCCCCGTCGGCGTACTTCACGTCGTACTGGACGGCGGTGACCGTGGCGTCCTGGAGCGTCTTGGGCTCGGGGAAACGGTAGATCCAGACATGACTCCAGGTGCCGTCCAGGTTGTCCCCGATGTCACCTACGTAGATGTCGCCGTCCGGCCCGATCGAGATGCCCTCGACGTCCCTCGGCTCCCCCACGCCGCTCATGGTGATGGTGGCGAGGGTCTTCCCGGTCCGGGAGTCGACGGCGAAGACGTAGGGGCCGTCGTCGCTGTCGTTGTGCGTCCAGTAGACGCCGGGGTGCGCACGGCTGGCGGCCAGGCCGCTGGACTCGGTGACGCGGGGGTCCTCGATCGTGAAGTCACGGTCGGGCCGCCCGTCGTCGGCCACGGCCGGACCGGCCCCGGCGAACAGCGGGACAAGGACCGCGAGGGAGGCGGCGAGAGCGGCGGCGGCGCGGCCCGCCGGGCCGTTCGGATACGAGCGCATGGCTCAAGTGTCCATCGTCACGTCGCAGGCCGGAGCCGTGATCGGCCATGATGACGCCATGCGTTTCCTCTTCGTCGGTGATTCCATGACCATCGGGCACGCCGGCGACTTCACCTGGCGCTACCGGATGTGGCGGCACCTGGAGGCGTTCCCCGGCCTCCCGTACGAGATCGTCGGGCCGCGCTCGACGCTGTACGACACCGAGGCGAACGCCCCGCTCTCCCACGCGTACGCCGACCCGTCCTTCCCGCCCGCCGCCCGCCGGCACCTGTCCGGCTGGGGCGAGGGCTGGCTGCACATGGCACCGGTGATCGCGGACGCGGTACGCGAGACGGAGGCGGACGTCCTGCTGGTCTCGCTCGGCCTGATAGACCTCGGGTTCTACACGGACGCCGAACAGACGGCGGCCAACGCCCGCGCGTTCGTCACATCGGCGCGCACGGCCAACCCGCGCGTCCGCATGTTGCTGCTCCCGGTGATACCGAACGTCCGGGCCGAGACGGACGCCCCGTTCGCCGATTCCTGCGCACACTTCAACGAACTCCTCGCCAAGGCCGTCGCCGACCTCGACACCGCGTCCTCTCCGCTCCTGCTGGCCTCGCACCCCACGGCGTACGACATCCACACGGACACGTACGACGGAACGCACCCGGGTCCGACCGGCGAGCACCTCCTCGCCGCCGCCTTCGCCGACGCGATGCACCAGGCGTGGGGGCTGGGCGGCCCGTACGCCGATCGCCACGCTCCGGCGCGGGCTGCCTGAGCCGGCAGGCCATCGGTCAGCCGAGGTTTCCGTCTCCCAGGGTCGCCGTGCCGCGGTCGCTGACCGCGGTGCCCCAGCCGCGCAGGTCGTTCCCGGTGATCCAGGCACCCCGGCTGCCGGCCATCACCCCCACCCCGGCCTCGGCGCCTCCCCCCTCGCCGACCCGGGCGACGTTGCCCTGGACCGACACGTTCACCGCGTTGCCGCCGATCCGGACCGCGTAGCTCCCGGCCTGACCACCCGTGCCCGCGCCGGTGATCCGGTTGTCGCGGACGGCGGCTTCGGAGGAGGCCACCGAGATCCCGTTGCGGGTCGCGCCGAGCACGGTGTTCTGGGCGATGACGGCCTCGGTCGATCCGGTGTCGACACCGATGCCGTCACCTTCGACGTCCGACAGGTGGTTGCCGGTGATCAAAGCGTGCGGGGACCGCTGCACCTGGATGCCCTGGCAGTTGCCGCCGGACGGGTGGCGGGTCGTGGTGACGATGTTGCCGGTGATCGACGCCCCGTCCGTGTGGCTGACGTAGATCGCTGTCTCCCCGTTCGTCGCGCGGATGAGGTTGCCGCTGACAGCCACCGAACTGTTACGGCCCGCACCCGAGTTCGACACCACGATGCCGCCGCCGGAGCCCGTGCCGCGAATCGTGTTGCCGGTGACGGCGATGTCCTGGAGCGCGTTTCCCGAACCCGAACTGACGTAGACGCCGTGGACGGCCGCGGAGTCGATGGAGTTGTCGGCGATCACCGACTGCTGCCAGTCGGTGGCGCGGACGCCATAGGCGCCGCTGCTCTCCACGCGGTTGGCCAGCACGCGGATGTTCCGGTGAACCGGCCGGTGCGCGTCGCCGGTCGCGACGTAGTGGTCCCCGCACAGGGCGTCGTACGGGGAGTTGACGGCGGGCCGGGAATTGCGCATCACACACCCCGTGATCAGGACGTCCTCGCAGGGGGTGCCGTCGAATTCCGGGGCGGGCAGATTGGCGGCGTTGGTCGCGCCGGTGATCTGCACGGCCTCCAGCCGGTTCGGCACGGTCGGAGTGCCGGTCCCGGCGTACACGCCGTCGAAGAGGCAGTCGACGATCCGGGCACGCCGCACCGCGTTGAGCTCGATCGCGTGGGCTCGGGGCACATCGAGAACGGTCACGTCCCGGACGGTGAACCCGTCGGCGTGCGTGAACACGAAGGCGGGGCACGTCGAGGTGAACCGGCTGCCGCGCATGTCCCACGTACCGCCGAAGACGGATATGTTCCCGGCGCCCCCGTAGCCGGCGACCGCGGGCATGCCGCTGGTGTAGTTCTTGATGAGGGCCGAGGTGTTGCCCGTACGGAACAGCCGGGCCCCGTGCGCCCGCACGGTCATGCCGGGCCCGAGCAGCAGAGATTCCCCGAGCGCGTATGAACCGGGCGGCACCAGCAGTGCCGCACCGCCGCCGACCACGGCCCGCGCGTCGGCGAGCGCGTTCCGGAACGCCGCGGTGTCGTCGGCCACGCCGTCCCCGACCGCGCCGTAGGCCCGGACATCGAAGACAGGGCCCGCCGCCGCTGCCGGTGCGGCGGCGGCCGTCCCGGCGGTCGCCAGGTGCGCCGCGCCGGCCCCGCCGAGGAGTCCACCAGTAGCCAGCATCAGGGCGCGTCTGTCCATGGTTCGTCCGTCCATCGGTGAGCGGGTGCTGGCGGGGGCCGGGGCCCGGCACCCTGCTGACGCCGAAGGCGCACCCGCGCGGGGAACGTTACCGGTGCAGGCGGCTCCTCACGGCTGTGGCCGGCACCCTGGCCCGCGGAACTCGCCCAGCGCGGTGCGGTGTCCGCGACGGGGTCCTGCCAGGGCTGAGTGTCCGCACCCCGTGGCGCCGACGCGTCGGCGCCAGGGGAAGGCTCACCCCTCCGGCCGCGCCCCCAGCATCGACAGCGCCAGTTGGGTCAGCTCCCCCGAGACCTCCCCGGGGTGGGCCCGGCGGCTGCGGCGGGTGTGGTGGGCCATCAGCTCGTGGACCGTGCCGACCATCACCATCACGTCGACCCGGTGGTCCCGGTCCTCCGCCTCCCCGCGCTCCACCGCCCGCTCGGCCTCCCCGGTCAGGAACTCCGTCCACAGCGCCCGCCAGAGCTTGCAGTGCTCGTCCACCACAGCGCTCACGCCCAGCACCTCGACGAACGTCACGCGGGCCTCGCGCGGATCGCGGGTGACGGCCTCCACGTACGCGTCGAAGAGGCGCCGGACCCGCTCCGCGATCGAGCACTCCTCGATGCTTTCGGCCAGCAGGGCGCTTTCCGCCGCCCGCAGCCCGGTCGTCGTGACCCGGTTGTGGAGGGCGATGAGCAGCCCCTCCTTGGAGCCGTACTCCTGGCGCAGCACCTCGACCGGCACTCCGGCCGCCTCGCACACATCGTGCTCGGCGGTCGCCCGGTACCCGTTGATGCCGTACAACTCCCTGGCCGCTTCCAGAAGCTGTTCCCGCGCCTGCGTGCGCGCGGCGTCCCCGGGCGCGGCCCGTTGAACCGTCCAGCTGTCCGCCACCGGTCCTCCTTGAGCGCAAGGTGCGGGAGAGGGGCCTGCGCGCCTCTGCACGAACCGCCGCCCCATTGTGCTCGCCCCACCGCCGTCCCGACGGCCGCGCCACACCCGAACGGGGGAATACCCGCACGCGGAAACGCTTCTTCTTTGCGCGCCCCGGATGCGCCCCTCACTCACCCCGTACCCGACCCACGAGAGCACCGCCGGGGCACCTCCCCCGCCCCTCCTCTGCCGCGAACCCCGCGTTGAACGCGTTCAAACAACTCTGGCGCGATGGCCACAGCTGCCGCCCCACCCGGGCGTGCCGCGTACATCACCGTGCGCGAGGGGGACTGAACGGTGGAGAAGAAGCGGCCCATGGACTGACTCTGCTGCTTTCCGCGGCGATCCTGTTGCTGGAGGCGACGCTCGCACTCGTCGTGGCCGTCCTGTACGGCCTGACGCAGGAGTCGTGGGCCATGACCCCGACCGGCGGCTCCCCGCTCTCCGTAATCAGGAGGGGGGTTCACATCAGTGATCCTCGGTTGCCGCCCGCGTACGGGTCAAAGCGGTACGCGAACGGGGCGCGCCGCCGGCAGCGGGCGGGAAAAAGCCTGACGGCAGCGGCGGGCGAGGGTCCGCTCAGGAGCAGTTCCACTGGCGCGCGAGAGCGACGGGCGCGAACCGTGAGCAGTCATGGGTGGCCGGGAACGTGTCGGAACGGACGAACCGCCACCCGGCACTCGGGGTGGACCGGAAGAACTGCAGGCCCGAGCCCTCGTCCTGGAGGTGGACCAGGTCGTCGCCCGTCGCACCGACGCCGGCTTCGAAGCGGACGGCCGCGTACAACGTGGTGCCACAGCTGCCGTAGTAGAAGTTGCCGGGCTTCGGCTGGATGTGACTGATTCCCTTGGAGTGCGCCCAGACCCGGGTCACAGCGGACTTCACGTCGACGGGAAGCGTCAGGTTCGTGCACGCGGCGGCACTCGGAGCCAACGTCGGCTCCGAGGTCGGAGTGGGAGTGGTAGTCAGCGTCAGCGTCGGGGTCGGCATCGGCGTCGGCGTCGAGAAGTCGGCTTTCGCTGTGGCGGTGGAGGCCGGAGAGCCGCTCGCCACCGCACCCGGGTCGGCGGATGCCGCGACCGCCCGGGCGTCTGCCGGTGCCGATGAGGCCGCGTACGAGGCGGATCCCGATGCGCTCCGGGCGGACGTGGGCTCGGCGCTCGTGTTCACCGCCGAGTCGGACCCGTTGTCACAGGCCGCCAGGCCCGAACAGGCTGCGATCACCAGTGCGGCGGTGGACACAGCCGGTCGATAGTCGAACAACGTGAGTCCCCCTGCCGATGCGATGGCGCATTTTCGCCGGAGATCATCACCCTGCGTCTCGTCCACGGCCTGCCGTGCCGCCGCCTCTTCCGACACGGACCTTGACACCGCGATTGGTCTGGACCAAGGCTGCGTACATGCCAAGACCCTCCAGCGCGACCCTCGCCACCTTCGCAGCGATGTCGACCATCCTGACTCTCGCCGGGCCCGCGCAGGCGGCCAGGACGTCCTCGTGGCCGGAGCCGGTCCCGGTCGTCACGCGCATCGACACACAGGACCCCGTCGTCTTCATCACCCTCGACGACGGCTGGAATCACGACTCCGCGGCCCAGCGCCTCCTGCTGGAGCGACGGATACCGGCATCGCTCTTCATCAACCCGATGCACTACTCCTGGGACAAGAAGTACTACCAGGACCTGCTCAACCACGGGCCGTCCCGGATGGAGAACCACACCCTCAACCACGTCGACCTGCCCGGGCTCAGCCCGCAGGAGCAGCGGGCGGAGATCTGCGGCGCCCGCGACCGGAATCTGGCCGCGTTCGGGGACAGCCCCCAGCTGTTCCGGCCGCCGTCCGGCCGGTACGACGAGGAGACCCGCCGCGCCGCTCGGGCCTGCGGCGCGAAAGCGCTGGTCACCTGGACGTACAACGCCACGGACGCGCCCTGGAACCCGAACCCGGAGCTGCCGGAACTCCGACCGGGCGACATCATCCTGCTGCACCTGGACACCACGGCGGAAGCGGACCTGCGACGCGTCCTGGACGCGGTCGACGCGTCGGGACTACGGCCCGCGCAGCTCCGCGACTACGCCCCGGACCGAGCGCCCTCCCCCTGAGCCTCCCCCTGAGCCTTCCGCGCTGCCCCGGCCGGTGCCGGGGCAGCCACCGGGCCTCCAGGGCCACAAGCCCTCAACTCCCCCTCCGGCACCGTGGTCGCTGTGGCAGACTGCGTCGACTGAACTGAATTGGTCCACACCACGTGTATCTGGAGTCCGGCATGACGGCACAGGCGCCTCACCCCCCGATCGACACCAGCAAGCCCCACTCGGCCCGGGTCTACGACGCGCTGCTCGGCGGCAAGGACAACTACCCGGTGGACCAGCAGGTGGCCGAACTCCTGCCCGCCGAGGCGAAGATCGGCGCCCGCCAGCAGCGCGCCTTCATGAACCGCGCGACGGCCTGGCTGACGAGCGAGGGCGTGACGCAGTTCCTTGACATCGGAACGGGCATCCCCACCACGCCGAACCTGCACCAGGTGGCCCAGGAGATACACCCCTCCGCCCGGGTCGTCTACTGCGACAACGACCCCATCGTCCTGCGCCACGCGGAAGCGCTGCTGATCAGCCGGCCGGAGGGCGTGACGGACTACGTGCACGCCGACGTCCGGGAGCCCGCGATCATCCTCGACGCGGCCCGCGAGACCCTGGACTTCGACCGCCCGATCGCCCTGTCGCTCCTCGGCCTCCTCCACTTGCTGTCGGACGCCGAGGACCCGATCGGCATCGTCCGTACGTTCACGAACGCCATGGCGCCCGGCAGTTACGTCGCGCTGTCCCATGGCGCGTCCGACGTGAACGAGGAGATCGCGCAGCAGAGCGAGAACGAGTACAAGAAGGGCGGCATCCAACTCGCCCTGCGGACCCGCGAGGAGTTCTCCCGGTTCTTCGAGGGCCTGGAGATCACCGCCCCCGGCCTGGTGAAGGCCCCGGAATGGTTCAACGGCACCCCCGCGCCCACCCAGGAGTACAGCGGCATCTACGTGGCGGTGGCCCGGGTCCCGTAACCGGAAGCCTCCTCGGCGAACCCAAGGCCCACTCCCTCGGCGGCGCGCTCCCGCCAGGACGGCGGCGGAGGCGCGGGGTCGGCCTCGGCACGGGCCAGCAGCTCGACCGCTCGGGCGCGTCGCTCCTCACGGCAACAGGGCCAGCAGGTGGTGACCCACGACTCGTGCGGCCGGAACATGTGCTCCTGGCCGGGCCCGTCGCAGGCGATCAGGGGCAGGGGCGGCGGCGCGGACTCCGCCGCCGCCACCAGGTCCGCCGTCTCCTCCGGGGGCGCGGGCAGCTTCTCCACCAGCCGGTGCTCCAGGAACCCGAAGGCGGTACGCACTCCTTCCTCCGGCAGCGCGCTGCTCAGCGCCAGCCGCAGGTCTCCGGCGCTGCCCCCCGCCGCAGCCACTCGGCGGCGAGCACGGCGAGCTTGCGGGCCTCACGCACACCTAGCGAGAGCTCACGCGCCCTGTGCCGCAGCGAGAGCAACACGCGCTCGGCGAGCAGCAGCACTTCCTCCCGCACAGGCGCCTGCTGCCGCTCCTCTTCCCCTTCCTCCTCCTCAGCCGCTTCGGTGGGTGGGTGGGAAGAGTTCTCGCCCTGTTCTTCGTCTGCGGGTAATTGACCACCGGCCGTCCGGCCGGTCGGCTCACCGACCGTCGGAGAGTGCGCACCCGGAGCGGGCCACGCGTCCGTGGCGGTGGAAGCGCCCACGTTCCCGTACCCGTCGACGGGAACACCGGCACGGAGACGGGCCGCCTGACCCTCCGTCAGCGGCTGGTTGCCGAAAACCTGGACGGTCCGCCAGCGCCCGCCGGCGATGGGCTCCCGCTTCTCGTGGACGTACCCGTACGTCACGAGGTCGGCCTTGGCCTTCTGGTAGGCGCGACCGGTCATACGCAGAGCACGGGCGTGCTCGCCCAGAGCCTTGTCGCGGTCCTCTTCGGGCAGCCCCTGGATGTAGAGGGCCAGGACCTTCGCGTCGCTGCGGATACGGGGATGACGCACGAGGCCGTTGGGGGCCTTCGTGTAGCTCCGAGGGGGCGGGATAACATGCGAAAGCATCGCGGGTGGACTCCTGATCCACTAGTGGTGAAGGCCCTCGGGTCGGTGCTCTAACACCCCCGGGGGCCGCCCTGTGCGCTGCCCAACCCGAGCGCACGGAGCGTGATGTCACGATCACCATACCGCAGAAGGTGACAGCCGCGTCACTTTCCGTCTGCGGCGTGCACTGGCCGCGCATCTGGCACATTGGCCTCATGAGCGAGCCCGTGACCGCCTCCATGGCAGAGGTACGCGAACACCTCACGGACGTCATCGACCGCGCCCGCCGCGACGAGACGCCCACGATCATCACCCGCGAAGGCAAGAGCGAAGCGATCCTGGTGGGCATCGACGAGTACCGACGCCTGCACGAAGCCGCCGAGCGGTACGAGGACGAGTGGCTCAACCGACTCGCCGACAAGGCCGAATCCGAAGGTACCCACGGATCGGTGTCCCTCGAAGAGATGGACGCACTCCTGCGGTCGGCCAACCGCCCCCGGCACCTCCTCACACGGCTCACGACCCACGCCCAGCGGGACCTTCTCGAGATGCCCCTGCCGGAGGCCGGACGTGTCCTCTGCCGCCTGGCAGACGTCCAGGAGGCCATGCGCACAGGGGACCGCATATACGACGTCAAGCCGCTCCGGGGCCATCCCGCACGATAGCGGCTTCGCGTCGGCGACTACCGGGCTGTATACACCGCTGAAGACGGCAAGAACATCTTCTGGGTGCTGGCCGTCGGACATCGGCCCGAAACCTACCCAGCCCTCTGACCTCACTCGCTCACTCCCGCACGGCGCACCCCGCCCGCAGCCAGGCCATCTCGTGCAGCAGTCTGCCGTCCACGAACGGGTCCTGGACGGTGGGCCGTGACCGCCAGTCCAACGGCCAGGTGCCCCCGGCCAGCGCCGGAACCCCGACGAACGCGTCCCCCCCGCGCGCTCCGGCTCATCGCCTCCACCCCGGGAGGCCACCGGTGCCCGGCGGCGGTCCCGGGCGCGAGCAGGAAGTACATGCTGCGCTCGCCGATGCCGGAGCGGACGATGGGCCCGGCGCGGAAGTCGGTGAACTGCATGACCTCGTACGCGATTTCCTCACCGAGCAGCCCGATGGCGCGGACCGCGTCGAAGTGAATGCCGACGTGGCGGAGGGCGTGGCCGGCGGCGGGGATCCAGGACGGCACCGGATCCGGTGAATTTCAGAGTTCCATGCGCTCAGCGTCGCAGCGGACACGTACCGTGACCAGGGTCACAAGCAAGCTGTGGACAGCGGTGTACATACGAGGTGAGCCCGTGCACTCCAGTGATCAGCCCGAAAGCACCGCCGAGATGTTCGGGCTGCTGCTCAGGCACTTCCGCGAACGGTCCGGGCTGTCCCAGGAACAGCTGGGGAAACGGATCGGCTACTCCAAGTCGCAAGTGGCGATGGTGGAACGGGGTGCTCGGCCGCCGAAGGGCGTCTTCGTGCAGCGGGCGGACGAAGTGCTGGGAGCACAAGGTGCACTGATCACCGTCGCGCCGAAGCCACCGAAGAAGCGCAGTCCGCTGCCGGACTGGTTCACGCCCTTCGCGGACGAGGAGGAGAAGGCCTGGGCCCTGCACTCGTACGAGAACCAGGTCATGCCCGGCCTGCTCCAGACGGAGGCGTACGCACGGGCGGTCTTCACGAGCCGGTATCCGAACTACGACGACGAGGAGATCGAGGAGAAGGTCGCCGCGCGGCTCGCACGGCAGAAGCTGCTGTCGCGCAGACCGCTGGCCGACAGCAGCTTCGTCCTGGAGATGATCGTGCTGACCCGGCCCATCGGCGGCCGCCGGGTGATGAAGGCCCAGCTCCACCACCTCGCCGACGTGGCGCGGCTCCGGCATGTGCGGATCCAGTTGATGGACCCGTACCGCGAGGACCACGCGACGCTGGACGGTCCCTTCGTCCTGCTGGAGACCGACAAGCGCCAGCAGCTCGCCTATATCGAGGGGCAGGGCGGCAGCTTCTTCGTCACCGAACATCCGGAGCTGGGGAACCTGTTCGGCAAGTATGGCGTCACGCGGGCCCAGGCATACACTCCGGAGAGGACCCTGGAAACGATCGAGAAGATGGCAGAGGAACTATGAGTACTGGCCTCCACTGGTTCAAGTCCAGCTACAGCGGAAGCGAGGGCGGCAACTGCGTCGAGGTGGCGCTCGCCTGGTCCAAGTCCACCTACAGCGGCCCCCAGGGCGGCGACTGCGTGGAGGTGGCCGCCTGCCTCCACACCGTCCACGTCCGCGACTCCAAGGACCTCACCGTCCCCGCGCTCGCCGTCTCCCCCACCTCCTGGACGTCCTTCGTGGAGTTCGCCGCAGCCTGAGCAACGCTGGACGGTTGTCGCCGGGAGCCGCCTACCCACGCGGCGTGGCGGGCAGGACGGCGGTGAGCCGCCAGCCGCCGTCGCCGTGCGGTCCCGCCGAGGGCCTGTGCGTGCTCGGTGAGAGCGGGGAGGCCGAGGCCGCCCCGGGAGGCACGGCGGCGGGCCGGGGCTCGGGCGCTGCGGTCGTTGGTGACCCGGATCTCCACCGTGGTGGCGGTGGGCACGAACGCGACGGTGGCGCGAAAGGCGTCGGGGGCGTGCCGGCGGATGTTGGTCAGCGCCTCGACGACGATGCGGTAGGCGGCGGTGCCCGCCTCGCGGGAGAGCACCTCCGTAGCCCCCGGGGGCAGGTCCAGATGCGCCTCGGTGGCTCCCGCCGAGGTGAAGTTCTCGATCAGGGACTCCAGTTGGTAGAGGCCGGGGAGCGGCTCGGTACCGGCAGCCTCCGGACCGCGCAGCGTCTCCACCGCCCGGTCCATCGCGGCCAGGGCGCTCAGGCCCGCCTCCTCGATGCGCTCCAGGGCGAGCACCGCCTGGGAGGGGTCGGTGGCGGCGCCGAAGCGGGCCGCCTGGGCCTGGACGACGATCCCGCTGATGTCATGGGCGACGAAGTCGTGCAGGTCGTGGGAGAGCTGAAGACGCTGGGCGCTGCGGGCCTCGGCCACCGCGCTCCGGCGACGCGTCTCCTGGCGGCGGGGGTAGGCGCCGACCGCCACCGCGGCGGCTACGGGCAGAAGCCAGAAGGCGGCGATTCCTACGGACTCCAGGAAGGACTCACCGGCGACCAGCGGCAGCGGCCAGAGGGTCACCGCGAGGGCGGCCAGCGGGAGGGCCGGCCCGAGCTCACGCGGGGCCGACCAGCGGGTGATCACGGCCACGAGGATCAGCAGGAGGGCGGCCTCCGCCAGTTTCCAGCCGGAGCCGAGACCAGCTTTCGGCAGCGCGAAGCTGGTGGTCAGGGAGAGTGCCGCGCACACCGTGGCCGGGCGGGCGAGGCGGCCGAGCCGCTGACGGACTGCGGCACGGGGGCGGGCAACGGCCCACACCAGCGCGCTCGCGGCGGCGAGCGACGGCAGGGCGCCGAGCGCCTAGACGGCCGGGCCGGTTGATTCCCCCATGGTGATCAGCGTACGGGCGTGCGAGGTGGCGGGGCTCTCTGCCGAACGGCATAGACAGGCCGGATGACGGCGCGATCTCCGTGCCGATCGGCGGATGGGATCGGGAGGCGCCGGGGGTGAAGCTTGAGTCGTTCAACCGACCACGGCAACGCAAACGCCCTCCAGATCATGGGAGTTCATCATGCGTAACACCGCAATCGGCGCTACGGCCGTCATCGCCGTCCTCGCCGGACTGGTCACTGCCGGGCCCGCTCCCGAAGCCCCGGCCGCGTCCGCCGGCGCAGCCCGGGGCTGCGATCCTCCGTGGCTGACACCCTGATCGCCGGATCGGCCGGCACAGCCGTACCCCAGGCCCCCGTTCCGTACCCCAAGTCCCCCGTGCCGTCCGCCTGGCGGCGCACGCCGCCGCGCTGACCCTGGTGCCTTCCGGGCTGTGGCGCGTCGCCATCGCCCTGGGCTGGGACTCCGGATTCACCGACGAGTTCCTCCACCCGGGGAACTACCCCGGCCCCGAGTCCTTCTACCTCATCGGCCTCAGCCTGCTGGCCGAGGCATTCGGACTGCTCACCCTGGTCTGATCCACAGATGGGGCGAGGAACTGCCGCACTGAGTACCGTTCCTGGGCGGCCGGAGAATCCCCGTCATGGCGGCGGTGATCCCCGCGTCGCTCGGCGCGGCGCTCGTCACCTTCATCACGGTGACCGGCGCGTTCACCTGGAACGGCGCGGACAACGTGGAAGCCGCCGGGTCCCCCGACGGCTTCCACTACTGGCTGATGACCGCCTGCTATCTACCCCTGCCGGCCTGGGGCCCGCTGCTCGCGGTCGTCACGGTGGCCTACCACCGCCGCCGGCGACCGGGGCGGGGTCGCTGAGTCCCGGCCGGGCCCGGCCAAGGACCTCCCGGGCCCGGCCCATCGGTGGCCGCCGAGTTCGCACGGTGCGGCCACACCACCTCACGTCACCGCACCACCTTGCGTCACCGCACCACCTTGCGTGTCCGGCCCGATTGCGACACCGTGCAGACGCAGCTGATGCCGGTGGACGCGGAGAGCAACCCGGCGCGGCGGTGGTGACGACAGGGAGCACGCGCATGGCCCGCACGAGCAGAGATGCGAACGGGGTACTCGAACCGCGTCTGCGGCTGGGCGGCGTCATGGCGCGCGGCGCGGCGTACGGCGTGGGGGCCACGGTCTGCGTGGTCGCCGCCGCGTTCGTCGTACGGGATCACGACATCCGTGTCGACCTGCTGGAAGCGACCACCTATCTGGGCCTGCTGACCGGCGCGGTCTTCTTGGTGATCGGGCTGTTCTTCTGGGCGTGCAGCCTCGGTGACATCCTGCGCTGGCGTGACTTCTTCACGACGACCGGCCGCTATGACGTGGTCTCCATCGTCGGACCGACCCTGGTCCGCGCCGGTGCGTTCCTGCTGGTTCCTGTTCCGTTCGCCTTCGGCCTGGGCGAACTCGTCACATCGGCGGCGTACGGCTCCTGGCTGTGGGGCGCCTGAGGACTTCCCAGCGCCCGGTGCCTCGGTACGCGCCGTGCCTGCCTCCCTTGAGTACCGGCGGCGTCCGGTTCTCCGAGGAATGCGGCCTCGGCAAGCCAGCGGTCAGGACGAGGGGGTGGGGTCCGGTACCGGGGTCTCGGCCGACCAGAAGTCGGAGCGGACATTGGGGGTGGGGATCTCGCCTTCGTACATGCGGCCGTTCGCCATCTTCGTGGGCGGGGCCACCTTCGACTTGTCCACGCAGGGACTGGTGACCTCGAAGAACGCCTGTCCCTTGTAGCCGAAGTCGACTTGGACGCCGAAGCCGTCCGGGGACGTAGCAATGATCGTGGGCATGTCCCTGCTCGGATTCACCAGGTCGATTCGGTAGCCGCTCGCCTTCCAGAAACGCTCGACCACGCCGAGGAAGTTGCCACGGCGCTGTTCGGAGACGACCGTCATCACGGTCCAGTAGCGCGTCACGTCGCAGCTGCCGGTCGTCGTCGTGTAGTGGACCCACTCAATTTCCGGCTTGATCTCTCCGACCGTCGCGTAGAACATCCCGTCGGCACGCTCCGCCGCTCCCTGCATGTCCATGCCTGCCACTGCCCTCTTCTTGTCCTCGCCACCGCCCAACAGCCCGCACCCGGCGAGCAGCACGCCGACCACGGCCATCGCACAGACCAGACCAATGGTCCGCGTGGTACGCCTCATCGGTGCTCCTCCCTCACGATGGCCTCAGGACTTCCGCCGACAATCCTGGCGATGTTCAACGCCGACACCCGGTCCCGCTCCGGATCGAAGTACTGGGAGTGGGCCTTGAACTTTCCGGCCTCGAGGACCATCCTCGGCCCGTCGTCGACCTGGAAGCGCTGCGCTCCGAAAGCCTCACTCGCCGGGTCCTTGCCGAAGTACAGATCGTCGTTGCCGATGTCGAAGAGGTCGCCTGCCCTTCTGACCCCTTCCGGGCCTCCCACCATCCAGCCGAGCCCGAGGCCGAGCGCCGACTCGCCCTTCGTGGGCAGGTGGGTGACCGGGTCGTTGTCGGCGGCTCCGACGAACACATGGTCCTTGCCCACGCCGAGTTCCGTCGCCTTCTGCGCGTCCACGCCTGGGCTGCCGAGCAGGATCACGTCATCGACTCCCGGGATCCCCCCGGGCTCCTTGGCGGCCGTGCCCACAGTGAGCGAGCCGTAGGAATGCCCGATCGCCGTCACATGCGGGTCCTCGTTCGCGTTCGTCGCCGAGATGCCCGCCATGAACTCGTTGTACGCCGGGGCGCCCCGTTGCGCATCGCCCTTCGACATCACATCCGCGCTCTGCGGGGCGTCGTAACCCAGCCAGATGATCGAGGCGGTGGACGGGTCCACTTTTCGGGCACCGATGGCCGTGTCCTGGGCCCGCTTCAACGTGCCCTCGGCGAAGTCGTCATTGAGCTTCGTACCGAGGCCGGGGACGTACACCGCGACGTGCCTGGACGTATCGGGGTTCCCGTACGAGACGATCGCGCGCCCGTTGCCCTCGTCCCCGATGCCCAGAAGGAACATGGGCGGGTGGCTCGACTCGTTCAGCTTGCCCTGGATCATGCGGAGGGCGTCGAGCTTGGTCCTGGCGTCGTCGCCGTCCTGTCGCGCCACCTCATCGATGAGGACCGGAAGGTAGTTCCGGTTCGCCTCGTCGCGGGAGACCGCCGGGATGCCGTCCAGATCGCCGATCAGATCCGGTGCGACCTTCAGATACTCCTGACGCTGTTCCTCGGCCAGGCCATCCCACCACTTCTTGCGCTCGGCGGGGTCCTTGTCCTGCGGGATGCCTTCGGCGAGGTGCATGCCGGCGGTGGAGCGGACGTCGGCGGTGTCCCGGGCGACGTCCTTCAGCGTGGCCGCGGTGACATCGAGGCCCTTCTCCGCCTTCAGCCCGTTGAGAGTCTTCGCGTACCGGGCGTCGATCTCCCGCGCGGTCCGTACGGCCCGGGCAATACGGTCGGCCACGTCCTGCGCCTTCGCCGCGTTCGGGTTCATCGGCTTGAAGCCCGAGTGGCCGGGGTAGAGGGGCTGCTGCCCCTGCGAGCCGAGGCCTGGCGGTTCCAGCAGGAGGCGGGAGCTGCCTTGGGCCTTGCCCGCCGACGCATCCTGCTTCGCCCCGGTGACATCTTCGACCTCGGCGGCCGGGTAGCTTACGGAACCGTCCTCGTGGACGGTGAAGTTCAGGGAGGCGGCGTCCGCAAGTGCCTGCTTCAACTGGTTCTGAGGCTCGGCGAGATCGCCGGCAAGCCCGTTGAGCGCCGTACGGATGAGCCCGCACTCGGTGTGCACGTATTGGAAGTTGCGGCTGAGTCGCCGGAGCCTGCCGAGGGCCGCCTCCGCCGTATCGCTCTCCTCGGTCTCGCGGAGCTTCGCGGACATCGCGCGGTCGACCCGTGCCCGGTCGGAGGCCGAACGACCGGATACCTCATGCCATTTGTCGCCCGCCTGAGTGAACTCAGAGGTCTTGAGGTCGCGCAGCAGCTGCCAAGTGAGGGTTCCGGTCATCGCTCCCCAGCCCCCTGGCCAGGGACGTGGCCCCCCTTGAAGGACGTCTTGATCGCGGTCTCCGTCTCCCCCATCTCCTTGGCGACTGTCAGCAGGGTGCCTTCGAGCTGCTCGCACTCGTCCCGCACCGCCTGAAGGCGTTCCTCCCAGGACGTCAGCACGCCCTTGAGGGCCGTGACGGAGCTGAGGCCGGCAGCTCCCGTCTCGACGCCCTCGTGGCCGCGCCCAAGCGCCGTCCGGCTCGTCTCCGTCCTGGTCCGCAGATCGTCGGCTGTGCTGGAGGCACTGGTCCAAGGGCCCTTGCTGTAACTGAGGTTCCCTGTTCCGCCGGTGCCGGCCCCGGGGTCGTTGGACGTCGAGGCGAGCCTCATCGCGGGCCCATCGCCGGTCGGTCCGAACAGCTCCTGCCAGCGCTCCGAATAGGACACGACAACTCCCCCGTCTGCCTGCGGTCCGTTTCCGCGCCTCAAGAGGCTACCGCAGGCTACGCACGCGTACGCGATCGGGAACGGTTTCCAGACAAGGAAATGGCTGGACAAACGTGCTGGTCAGGCGCTTGTGCTTGCGTACGCACCGAGTGGAGAGCGCGCTGTGGTCGCGATGTGTTCCGGAACCATGAGCACTGATCTCCACTGGCCGAGTCCGGCTGCGGCGACCCTGAGGGCGGCGGCTGCATGGAGGGCGCCACCTGCCCCCGCACCGTCCACGTCCGGGACTCCAAGGACGTCACCGTCACCGTCACCGTCACCGTCCCGGGCCATGTCGGGACGCTCCGCGTCCGTGCCGCCGCGCCCCGGGCACGTCCTGGTCCCGGTCGGACGGCCTGGCCAGCCCCGGCACCCCGGCCGCCGCACGGCCGGGCCGGGCCGGCCCGCGGCACGACGCCCCGTCCGTGACCGCTGCGGTGCCGTGCGGCACGTCATGCCGACTCGAACACCAGGCGGCTCCAGCGGACGTCGGCACGGCCGTGAAGATCAGCGCGCTCGCCGCGGTGCACTGCCCGCAGCCCGTGTGTACGGGCCAGTCGGACCGTCTCGGCGGCCGACACGTCGAACATGCGACGGCCCTCGGGAACAGGGCCATGACGCAGATTGACGAAGAACCGGCCGCCCGGCACCAGCAACGCGACGATCCTGGCCGTCGCCTTCCGGCGCTCTTCCGCGTCCAGATACATCCACACCGCCGTGGCGAAGACGGCGTCGAAGCGGCCCGGACGCCGGTGCAGCGGCAGGTCCGGAAGCGCGTCGTCGACCCAGTCGACCGCACGGTCTCCATGGATCCGCTGTCCGTGCGCGCGCAGCTCAGCGGTCGGCTCCGCCGCCACTACGCGGTACCCGCGGGCCGCCAACGCTGCGGCGTCCCGCCCGGTGCCCGCGCCCACGTCCAGAATGCGGGCGGGCGCGGCCGGAAGCAGTTCCTGCACATCGCGGTGGACCTCGTCGAAGGTGACCTGCTCGTACTGCACGGCCAGCGCGTCGGCGGCTACGGCATACCCGGTGGTGCTCCTGGCCGGGGCGGTCGCGGTCACGTCCCCGGGAGTCACTTGTTCACCCATGCCAGGAGGTCGGCGACGCCTGGCCGGAGTCAGCCGCGACGGGAAGACCGGCCCCCTGGTCCGGGCTGGTGGACCGCACCAGGGAAACGGGCTCCGTCTGCTGGTCGGAGGCGGTGACGCGGGTGGTCTGACGGGTGAGGCGCAGCCCCATCGTCGTGAGGGCGTCGGTGTCGTGGAGCGCGCACAGGAGCGCGGCCGCGGCCGGAAGCGACAGCGGGTCGGCCGGGCCGATCCCGAGCAGGGCGGCCGCGTCGGGGTCGTCGAGAACAGCCTGTCCTGCGTGGGCGAGCACCTGACGGGGGTCGTCGACGATGAGTTCGTCGATCTGGATCCGCTGGGCGCGGACGCGCAGGTCGAGCGGTCGGGCCGGGGCGGGTCTCGGGGCCCCGACGACGGACCGGAGGTTCGGGCGGGCCGGGTGGGTCGGGTGGATCACGTGGCTCATGGGGTGGGCTCCAGAGAACGGGCCGCCGGAACGACGGGGCGCGGAACGGCAGTGCACGGAACGGCTGGGGCGGGGGAGGTGGAACGGCAGG
>NZ_NEUE01000265.1:21544-53767 GCF_002910905.1 Streptomyces sp. SM11
GGAGGGAGGACTGGCAGTGTGGGCTGGAGGGTGGGCTGGGGGGAGGGGCAAGATCGGTCCGGTCTAACCGAGTTGGCGTGTGATGCAGTCGGACATACTTACCTTGAGAGCGCCGTGCGAGTGTCGCAAGGTGCGCTGTGTGCACTGTGCGCAGACTGCGCGGAATGTCGGATAGATCGAGCCGGAACAGGGCCGGAACAGGGAGGGGAAAGCCGTGGCGCGCGAGAGGTCGGGGCGGACGGCACAGCACCTGGTCCTGGTGGCCCGCCTGCGTAACCTGCGCGAGGGCGCCGGCCTGTCCGTCCCGCAGGCCGCCACCCAGCTCGGATGGCATCCCACGACGCTGCGGCGGCTGGAGCAGGCCCAGACCTCCCTCGACGTGGGGCAGGTGTCCGCCCTGCTCGATGCCTACGGGGCGGGTGCGGCGGAGGCCGACGACATCATGGGGCGGCTGAATGCGGCGAACATGCCCGGCTGGTGGCATCCGTGGCGGGATGCGATGGCCCCCTGGCTGATGGACCTGATGAGCGTGGAGTCCGCCGCCGGCGTCGTACGCACCTGGCATCCGGCACTGGTTCCGCTGCTGTTGCGGACCCCGGCCTACGCGATGGCCGTGGACGAGATCATGTGCCCCGACCGGGACGCGGCCGGGCGCCGGCGGCGGGCGGACTTCCTGGTCGAGCGTCAGAAGCGGCTCCAGGAACAGCAGACCCGGCTCTGGGCGGTACTGCCCGTCACCGCGCTCCGCTGCCGGGTGGGCGGCGTCGAGGTGATGCGCGAGCAGCTCAGGAGGCTGCAACAGGTCGCGCAGCGGGGGGATGTGACGGTGCAGCTGCACCCCGATCACGCGCCGCCCCACCCGCTGACCGGTGTCCCGGCGCTGACCCTCTACCGGGTGGAGATCCGGGAGATCGCGGACCATGTGGTGCGGGAGGGCGGGCTGCCCGGCACCGCGGAGGTGTGGGACAGCCCCCACCCCGTACAGACGTATCAGGGAATGCTGGACGTGTCGTGCGTGATGGCGATGCGGCCGGCCCGAACAGGAGAGGTGTTACAGGATGAGTACGACCGGAAATGGGCCTGAACTGCCCGCGCAGATCGACACGAGCGTCGCGCACTCCGCACGTGTCTGGAATTACTGGCTCGGCGGCAAGGACAACTTCCCGGCGGACCGGGCTGCGGGCGACGCCTACCGGGAGAAGTACCCGCTGATCGAGACGTTCGCGAAGGAGTCCCGGGACTTCCTGCGCCGTACGGTCACCCATCTCGCCCGGGACGCCGGCATACGGCAGTTCCTGGACGTCGGCGCCGGGCTGCCGACCGCGAACAACACGCACGAGGTCGCGCAGCGGATCGCCCCGGAGTCCCGGATCGTCTACGTCGACCACGACCCCCTGGTGCTCCTGCACGTCCACGCGCTGCTGACCAGCACCCCCGAAGGCGCGACCGCCTACGTCGAGGCGGACATGCGCGACACCGGGACCGTGCTCGCCGGGGCGGCCAAGACCCTGGACCTGACGCAGCCCGTCGCGCTCGTGATCAGCGACGTGCTGGGGCACATCGTGGACTGGGACGACGCCCTGTCCCTGGTACGGCGGCTGGTGGACCGTCTGCCCTCGGGCAGCTACCTCTCGCTCAGCCACTCCACCGCGTCCGACGACGCCCACCGCGCCGTCCAGGACGAGTACAACGCGAGCGGCGCGATCCCGTACATCTTCCGGGAGCCGGAGACCACGATCGCGTTCTTCGACGGGCTGGAGATGGTGGAGCCGGGCATGGTGTCCTGGCCGAACTGGCGGCCCGACGCGAACACCGGCACCACCACGGCCCGGGCCGGGTGGGGCGCGGTCGCCCGCGTCCCGTAGGGCCTGTCGTCGGTCTGCCGTCGTTGCCCGGCAGACGGCAGGCCGACGACAGAACCAGGGCGGACACGCCCTGACCACGTCCGCAACTGCCGCGCCGTGCACGGGACTTCCCGTGCGCGGCGCGCACGGCCCGCAGAGGCTTGCACATGAGCACCACAGGCACGACCGACCACGAGGCCGCCGGCCCGTGGCGTGCCCGGGACGGGCGGGACACGGCGGGCCGGCTGCTGCGGGCGGCGACCCGCTCCGGCGCGCAGCTGATCGCCGAGGCCGCGTCCCTGGTCCAGGGGTGGGCGGTCCTCGCCGACCCGATCGCCGGGGCCGTCTACAGCACCCCCGCCGCCGCGGCCGCCGACGGCGTACACGCGGCCGCCGCCCCGCAGGAACACCCGCACCGCGTCCAGCTCCCGGCGGCCGGAGCCGTCCTCGTCCTGGCCCCGGCGCCCACCGTGCCCCCGGAGCACACCGGCCACGTCGCCGCGACCACCGCGGCTCTCCTGGAGGTGCGCGGGCAGCGGGCCGCGGAGCTGCGGGGCGAGCAGATGCGGCTGCACACCACCCTCATCCGGCTGCTGCTGGCCGGGCACACCACCACCGTCACCGAGACGCTGGGCGGGAACAGGCTCACGCATGTCACGGTCTACCGGCTCACCGGCGCCGACGTCCCCGCCGCCCACGAGGTCCTCTGGCGGGCGGTACGCCCCTCCCTCGCCCCGTACGCCGACGCCTGCACCCTGATGGGCCGGCTGGACGGCGAGCTCGTCGTCGCCGAGCTCCACCACGGCTGCGACGACGGGCGGATCCTGCGCCTGGTCTCCCGGGTGAGCGAGCGGCACCGGCTGCTCGCGGGCATGGCCGGACCGCTGCCCCTGGCCGAGATGGCCACCGCTCACAGCGACGCCGCCGCCGCCCGGCACAGCGCCACCCCCACCTGCCGTATCGTCCCCGCCGACGCCATCGGCACCTCCCGGCTGGCGTCCCTCCTGCCCGCCGTCCCGTACAGCCGGTGGGCGGGGTCCGTGCTGCGTCCCCTGGACCCGGCCCACCAGCACCTGCTCCTGGTGTGGCTCCGCACCGGCAGCAAGCCCCGTGCCGCCATCGCGCTCGGCCTGTCCGCCGGCACGGTACGGGCCCGGATACGCGACCTCTCCCGGCTGCTCGGCGCGGACCTGGAGGACGCCACCGTGCAGGCGCATCTGCTGCTCGCCCTCCGCGCCCCCGCCCCGGGCACCGCCCCCGACGACGACAGCGGCAGCCCCGCGCCGCCCGGTGCGGCCCGGCTGGAGACGCTGCCGGACGGCCTCCTGGACACCGAGGCGGTCCGGGCCTGGGCGAGCGGCCTGGTCGGCGGTCTGGAACCGCACCTGCGGATCGCCCTGGCCTGCTGGCTGCGCAGGCACGCCAGAACGGCCCCCGCGGCGGCCGAACTGCACGTCCACCGGACCACCCTGGCGATCTGGCTCACCCAGTGCGCCGACCACCTCGCGCAGAACCTCGCGGACGCCACCGTGCGCGCCGAACTCCACCTCGCGCTGAATGCCACACGGACCGGTCCGGACGACCCTGCGGCCCTCCCCCGGCGCGGTGGCCGCACCTACCGCCGCCTGTGACCGGAGCCGAAGAGACCGGCCGGCCTCAGGAACGGTCCGTCCGGTCCCAGGAAGAGCCGTCCGGTCTCAGGAACGGTCCGGCCGGTCTCAGGAGGGGGCCTGGCCCGTCTCGAAGCGGCTGACGCGGTCGCCGGTGACCGTGAAGACCCAGCGGGTCCGCATCGTGCCCCAGGTGTCGTTGGTGTAGTCGACGACGAGGGTGCGGCCGTCGCCGGAGGCGTCCACGACCTTCATCCGACCGTTGGCCTTCGGGGAGAAGATCTCCTTCTCCGTCCAGGCCGCCAGGTCCCGTTCGCTGCCGTCGTCGGACATGGTGGCGTCCTCGGTGAGGACGTCGGCGAAGAAGGCGTCCTTGTCGCCCGCGTTCACCGTGGCGATGAACTTCTCCACCACCGGGTCGCTGATCGATGGGGTCATCGTGTTCCTCCTAGGCGCGTCCGGGAACGGGCGTCCCGGAGATCCTCACCGAGTCTCTGTCGGCACGCCCGCCACCGCATGTCGGGCGTGCCGGCCCACGTGACGCGTCAGTCCGCCGGCCCCGAGAGGGCGAAGCCTGTGTAGCCGTTGCGGGCCGAGGCGTCGCACTCCTCGCGGTAGCGGTCGGCGCCGCCGACGTAGGCGAGGAAGACCCGGGGCTTGCCCGGGACGTTGGCGCCCAGATACCAGGAGTCGGCGGCCGGGTAGAGGGTGTGGGAGGCGAGCTCCGCGACGTGTGCGGTCCAGGTCTCCTCGGCCTCGGGGGTGGCGTCGATCTCCGTGAGCCCGTTGCTCCGCAGATGGGCGATGCAGTCGGTGATCCACTCCACGTGCTGCTCGATGGAGACGACCATATTGGTGAGCACCGACGGGCTCAGCGGCCCGGTGACCGTGAAGAGGTTGGGGAAGCCCGCCGAGACCAGGCCCAGATGGTTCAGGGGGCCGTCCGCCCACTTCTCGCGGAGGGTGACGCCGCCCTTGCCCACGATGTCCGGGGCGAGCAGGGAGCCGGTGACGGCGTCGAATCCGGTGGCGTAGACGATCACGTCGACGAGATGTTCCCGGTCCGCGGTGCGGACGCCCTTCGGGGTGATCTCCTCGATCGGGGTCTCGCGCAGATCGACCAGCGTGACATGCGGCTTGTTGTACGTGGCGTAGTAGCCGGTGTCCAGGCAGGGCCGCTTGGCACCGAAGGGGAAGCCGCGCGGTGAGAGCCGCTCGGCGGTCCGCGGGTCGGCGACGACGGAGGCGATCTTGGACCGGATGAACGCGGCGACCGTCTCGTTGGCCTCCTCGTTCACCAGGATGTCGGTGTACGAGCGGAGAATCGCGCTGAGCAGGCCCTTCTCCCAGGCGGCCTCGTAGGCGGCGGTCCGCTCCTCGTCGCCCACCTCCAGCGCGGACCGGGTCGGCATCTCGCAGACGCTGCCGCCCTTGGACCGCCGCTGGGCCGCCCGGAACTCCGGGTAGCCCACCTTCCACTCGGCGACCTCGGCGTCGGTGAGCGGGCGGTTCCGGGCCGGGAGGGCGTACGCGGGGGTCCGCTGGAAGACCGTGAGCTCGGCCGCCTGTTCGGCGAGGAGCGGGACGATCTGGACGCCCGACGACCCGGTGCCGATCACCGCGACCCTGCGGCCGGTGAAGTCGGGCTCCTCCCGCGGCCAGCGGGCGGTGTGGTACGCCGGACCGGCGAAGCTGCCGGCTCCGGGGACTCCCGGGTCCTTGGCGGTGGAGGAGCAGCCCGAGGCCATCACGAGGAACCGGGTGGTGACGCTCTCCCCGGTGTCGGTGGAGAGCTGCCAGAGGTGCCGCTCCTCGTCGTACACCGCGCGGGTGACCCGGGTGTTCAGCGTGATGTCCCCGCGCAGCCCGAACCGGTCGGCGACATGGTGGATGTAGCGCAGGATCTCCGGCTGGGTCGCGTACTTCTCGCTCCACGCCCACTCCTGGTCCAGCTCGGGAGAGAAGGAGAACGAGTACGACATGCTCTCGATGTCGCAGCGGGCGCCCGGGTAGCGGTTCCAGTACCACGTCCCGCCCACATCGCCCCCGGCCTCGAACACGCGTGTACGCAGGCCGAGTTCACGTAAGCGGTGCAGCTGATAGAGCCCGGAGAGCCCGGCTCCGACGACAACGGCGTCGACCGGCAATGCATCGACCGGTGAGGCGGCAGGCTGCGCGGTGGCGTTCATGGGAGAGGTCCTCCTGAGTCGCGGCTTCTGTGGGGGTGTCGCCGGCCCGGAGCGATCACGGCAGTCCGGCCGGCCCGGCCAGGAGGACGCGCCGCCCGCGCGCGCTCCTGAAGGGGAATCCTTCTCCACCGAGGGCCCCTTGGGAAGCCCGCCGATCGGGCGGGCCGGCTCCGCCGGCGCCTGAGGGTGTGCCATGCGCCCCTGGCCGGGCAGCTCGTGGACCCCGGCGTGGGGGACGCACCGTGCGATGTCGTCGAACGGCGTTCCGTAGGGGGGCCGTTCCGCGGTTGGGCCCGCCGACGATCAGGTCGGCCCGGTCCGCCCGCCGAGCGAGGGCGTCCGGCGCGGGCGCGCCGCACAGCGCGGCCGGTTCCGCGTACAGCGCGGCCGGCCGGCCGGCGCAGGGTCTCCCACCCCTGGTGTCGGCGCGCAGGGCGTCGACGACCGGCCCGTCGAGACCGGCGATCCGCCGGTGCACGATCTCCACGGACGCGTCCCGGTCCGCCGCCTCCCGTGCGGCCTTCGTGTCCGGCCGGGAAAGAGGGTCACCCTGATCCGGGCCCGGCCCGGCTGAGGAAGAGGTCCCGCCCCGGGCACGTCGTGTGCGCGGGCCACAGCGCGTGGACCGGGACCCGGACGGGCGGGTCCAGGTCGACGACGTGGGCCGCGCCGCCCGCCGCCGGGCCCGGGGCCGTCGTGACGAAGGCGATGCGGCCGGTCGCGGTGACGGCCGTGATGGGCGGGGTGCCCTGGACCGGGTTGCGCCGGGTGTCCGGTTCGACGCCCGCCCGCCGGCACAGGCCGATCAGCAGGTCCGTGTACGCGGACGAGCCCGGCTCGCCCCACACCGTGAGCGGCTGGCCGCGCAGATCGGCCAGGGCCACCGCCGACCGGGCGGCGAGCGGGTGCCCGGCCGGGACGGCGACCCGCAGGCGGTGTTCGGCGATCCGGGCCCGGGTCAGCCCCGTACCGGCGGACATCGCGCGGCTCAGACCCAGGTCGCAGGCGCCCGTGAGGAGTTGCTCGCGCAGTTCGTCCGGGAAGAGCTGGCGGACGTGGGCCCGGATGCCCTGCTCCTCCGTACGGGCCCGGGTCAGCAGCTCCACGACCTCCTCGGCGGTGACGGCCGGGGTGTGGCCGATCCGCAGGTGCCCCGCCCGGCCGCGCCCGACGCGCCGGGCGCGGTCCAGGGCGGCGAGCGCCTGGGCGCTGAGCGCCCGGGCGTCGTCGATGAGGGACTGCCCGGCCGGGGTCGGGGTCACGTGCTGGTGGCCGCGGTCCAGGAGCTGGACGCCGACGTGCCGCTCCAGGGTGCGGATGGAGGTGCTCAGCGCCTGCTGGCTCAGGTGCAGCCGTTCGGCCGCCCGGGTGAACCCGCCCTCCTCCGCGACGGCGACGAGATGCTCCAGCTTGCGCAGATCCAGACTCACGCGGTCCTCCCCTGGCCACCGGTTTCCGTGCCGGGCGGCTCGGCGGGCCGGGCGGCCGGCCAGCCGTTGCTCAGCGGACCGTGTAGCCGCCGTTGGCGAAGATCGTCTGACCGGTGATCCAGCCGCCCTCGGTGACGAGGAACTTCACCAGCGGCGCGATGTCCTCGATCTCCGTCAACCGGCCGCCCATGGCCTGGGACTTGTGGAACTCCACGCGCTCCGGCGTCTCCTGCGGGTAGAAGAACGGCGTGTCCATCGGCCCCGGGGCCACATTGTTCACGGCGATGCCGCGCGGGGCGAACTCCTTGGCCGCCGCCCGGGTGAAGTGCTCCAGCGGGGCCTTCGCGCCCGCGTAGGTGGCGTACCCGTCGGTGAAGGCGGCGAGCAAGGAGGTGACCAGGCTGACGATGCGGCCGCCGTCGTTGAGGCGCGCACCGGCCTCCTGGAGGAAGAAGTACGCCGCCTTGGAGTTGATCGCGAACATGCGGTCGTACTCCTCCTCGGTCGTCTCACCGATCGGCTTCCGCAGCACCATGCCGGTGGTGTTCACGGCGACGTCCACCCCGCCGAAGGCGTCCAGCGCCTGGTCGAAGAGGCTCCGCACACCCTCGACCCGGGTCAGGTCCTCGCGGACGACGACGGCCTGCGCGCCCGTGCCCCGTACCGCCTCCGCCGTCTTCTCGGCATCGGTGGCGGTGTTCTCGCCGTGGTAGTGGACGACGACGTTCGCGCCGGCCTCGCCGAGCGTACGGCTGATCAGGCCACCGAGGTTCTTCGCACCGCCGGCGACCACGGCGGTCCTGCCGGCCAGCGGCGGCTGCTGCTGCTCACTCATGGGGGATCCTCTCTCCGGCGCATTCCGATATGCGGCGTTCGTCGTAGTTTCCGCTGTCCACGCTAGGAGCGCGCCCCCGCCGGGGGAAACACAAAGATCCTGTCGGTCCACCAGGAAAATGGGTCACCGCAGGTCAGCTCAGGCGAAAGGGCGCCACCCTCGTGTCCGGAAAGGCCATTGACGTACGGCGTACGGGTCACGAAGGATCACCGCGTGACGACCACCGAACAGTCTCCGCCCACCGCTGCCCCGCCCCGCCCCATCGCCCTGATCACCGGCGTCGGCCGCAGCATCGGCATCGGCGCGGGCATCGCGCGCCGGCTGGCGGCCTCCGGCTGGGACGTCGCCTTCACCTACTGGACGCCGTACGACCGCCGCATGGAGTGGGGCGCCGAACCCGGGGCCGCCGAGTCCATCGCGAAGGAGCTGGCGCGGGCCGGGGCCCGTACCGCGCCGATCGAGGCGGACCTGTCCGACCCCGACGCGCCGACCCGCGTCTTCGACGAAGCGGAGCAGCGCCTCGGCGGACCGGTGACCGCGCTCGTCCTCTCGCACGCGGAGTCGGTGGACTCGGGGCTGCTGGACACCACGGTGGAGGCGTTCGACCGGCACTTCGCGGTGAACTCCCGGGCCAGCTGGCTGCTGATCCGCGAGTACGGGCTGCGCTTCCGCGGCGCACCGGACGGCGCGTCCAGCACCGCACCCGGCACCGCCACGGGCCGGATCGTCGCGCTCACCAGCGACCACACCGTGGGCAACCTCCCCTACGGCGCGAGCAAGGGGGCCCTGGACCGCATCACGCTGGCCGCCGCGCACGAACTGGCCCACCTCGGGGTGACGGCGAACGTCATCAACCCCGGCCCGGTGGACACCGGCTGGATGACCGACGACCTGCGCGAGGCCCTGGCCGGGAGCACCCCGCTCGGCCGCATCGGCACACCGCGGGACACCGCGCACCTGGTGGACTTCCTGTGCTCGCCCGAAGGGCAGTGGGTCAACGGCCAGCTGCTGAAGAGCAACGGCGGCGCGGCTTCCTAGGGGGTGTCTGACAGTTCCCTGGCCGGGGTTCCTTCCGCGCAGCCGCCCACCGGGGCTCTCGCCGGGCGCGCATCAGCACACGTCGGGTCAGCCCGTCAGGTCAGGGCCCCCGAGCATGACGGAACGTCTAATCTGGCGTGGTCCATGTAGTGCACAGGGGGACGTATGCACAACGAAGACAGGGCCGACCGTGCGGGCGACGGAGCCCCCGGGGGGCCCGAGGACCGCCGGGCGGGCAACGACCCCCAGGGGCCGGCCGCGGGAGCGCCCCCGGAGCGGCGGCCGGGCACGCCGCCGCACGGCGACCCGCCCTCCCCCCGCACCGTGATCGACGGCCGCTACGAGCTGCTGGAGCCGATCGGCAGCGGCGGAATGGGCGAGGTCTGGAAGGCCCACGACCGTCGGCTGCGCCGGTTCGTCGCCGTCAAGGGCCTGGGTACGTCGAGGCCAACCCGGGCAAAGTGCGGCGGCTGGAGAACATCCGGGGCGCGGAGGGCTACGGCGTGGCGATGCGGCCGGGAACCCCGACCCTGAAGGGCGAGGTGTGCTCGGCGCTCCGGACGATCCTGGACGGCAGGATCTGGGAGGACCTGTACAAGGAGAACCTGTCCGGCCTGGTGGGCGACAAGAACCCGCCGGGCCGCCCGGACCTGACGGAGTGCAAGGGGTACTGAGGGTCCCGGCGCCGGCGGAGCGCGCGGGACGTCGGGACCGCCGGACCGCGAGACGTCGAGACACCGGCGGGCTCACCGCTCGGGGAACCGCTCCCCGCACCGGCTGCAGAAGACCGGCGCGGGGTCCTGCGACAGCCGCCCGCACTCCGGGCAGACCCGGTCCAGCGCGCAGGGGCCCTCGCCACCCTCGTACGCCCCGCCCGGCGGCTTGATCGCGAGGCCGGGGCGGCGGCGGTGGACGGTGAGATACAGGAGCCCGTCCGGCCCGGCGGCAAGCGCACGCCGGGACGTGCGGGGCAGCCAGAGGACGGTGCTGGGCTCCAGCTCCAGGACCGGTCCGCCCCCCGCCGTCCTGACGCTCCCCCCGCCCTCCAGCACGACGAGAAGCACATCGAGCACGTCCTCCTGATGCTCACCGACCTCGGCGCCCGGTGGCAGGCGCACCAGGTTGGCGTCCAACTCCCGCCCCGGCTCGGCCAGCTGCCACAGCGCGCCGCGCTCGCCGGGTTCGGTGGCGGCGAGGAGTTCGTCGAGGACGGCGAGGATGCGGGGAGCAGCGTTCACGGCGTCCAGGTTACGCGGCGATCACTTCGAACACCTGCCGCAGGACGGCGTGATGGCGTGATGATCTCACCGCGTACGACCCTCCAGTGCCGCCCATACGGGCGTACACGACGCGTCGGTGCTGGACCGCGCCTCCCCCCGGGTGCACGGTGACGAGGGGGTGCGCGTCGACGACGCGTCCGCGGTGCCGTGTCCCACTCACGGAGGCAGTCACGCGGGGTGAGTCACCCGGCGAGGAGCCGGGTCGGCATCGTCCCCGCAGCACCCCTCCGACCGCCCTGCCGACCCCGCCCACCTCTTACTGGTACATCACACAGGAAAGCTGACACCGTGCCGATCGACGGAGAGAACGGCGGCGTACCGGAGCCGCGCGACCCGGCAGCAGCGGCCACCGGACCGGGGAGGGAGAGCAGGCTCAAACCCGTCGTCTTCTTCGGGGCGTCCGCGCTCATCCTCGCCATCTCCATCTGGGCGATCATCTCCCCGTCGGGCGCCGAGAACACCATCGGCGTGGTGGTGGACTGGATCTCCTCGGTGTTCGGCTGGTACTACTTCCTCGCCGCCACCCTGTACCTGCTGTTCGTCGTGTACGTCGCGGCGTCCCGGTACGGGGCCATCAAGCTGGGGCCACAGCACTCCACCCCCGACTACGGGCTGTTCGCCTGGGCCACCATGCTGTTCGCGGCGGGAATCGGCATCGACCTGATGTTCTTCTCCGTCTCCGGACCGGTCAGCCACTACCTCGCCCCTCCCGAGGGCGATCCGGAAACCGTCGAGGCGGCACGGCAGGCGGTGGTGTGGACGCTGTTCCACTACGGCATCACCGGATGGGCGATGTACGCGCTGATGGGCATGGCCCTCGGGTACTTCGCCTTCCGCTACCGGCTGCCGCTGGCGATCCGGTCCGCGCTGTACCCGATCATCGGCAAACGCATCCACGGCCGGATCGGGGACGCCGTCGACCTCGCGGCCATCATCGGCACGGTCTTCGGCATCTCCGTGTCGCTCGGCATCGGCGTCGTGCAGCTGAACTACGGGCTGGCCTTCCTCTTCGACGTCCCCCAGGGGACCGGCGCGCAGATCGGCCTGATCGCCGTCGCCGTGGTCCTGGCCACCATCTCCGCCGTGGCCGGTGTGGACCGGGGCATCAGAAGGCTCTCCGAGCTCAACGTCGTGCTCGCCGTCATCCTGATGCTCTACATGCTGTTCGTCGACAGCCCGATCCGCATCCTCAACAGCCTCGTCCTCAACATCGGCGACTACGTCAGCCGCTTCCCGTCGATGACGCTGAACACGTTCGCCTACGACCAGCCGACCGACTGGCTCAACGCCTGGACGCTGTTCTTCTGGGCCTGGTGGATCGCCTGGGCGCCGTTCGTCGGGCTCTTCCTGGCAAGGATCTCGCGCGGCCGGACCATCCGGCAGTTCGTCACGGCGACGCTGGTGATCCCGTTCCTGTTCACGCTCACCTTCCTGTCCGTCTTCGGCAACAGCGCACTCGGCCTGGTGCGGGACGGCAACACCGAGTTCGGCGAGACCGCCGCCAACACCCCCGAGCAGGGCTTCTACGAGCTGCTCGCGCAGTTCCCCGGCGCCACGTTCAGCGCCGGTCTGGCCACCTTCGTCGGACTGCTGCTCTACGTCACCTCGGCCGACTCCGGCGCGCTGGTGATGAGCAACCTCAGCTCGCATCTGCGCACCCCGCTCACCGACGCGCCCGCCCTGGTGCGCATCTTCTGGGCGGGAGCAACGGGCCTGCTGACCCTGGCCATGCTCCTCGTCGGGGGTGTGGCGGCGCTGACCGACGCGACGATCATCATGGGCCTGCCGTTCTCGTTCGTGATGTTCCTGATCATCTGGGGGCTGTACAAGGCTCTGCGCATCGAGCGGATGCGGGAGGACGCGCTGACCACCACGCTGCCGTCGTCGCTGTCCGGACGCATGCTCCAGGGCGGCCGGAGCACGGAATGGAACTGGCGGCGGCGGCTGGCCAGGGCGATGAGCTTCCCCACCCATCAGGCGGCGGTCAGATTCGTCGACGAGGTCTGCCACCCCGCCTTCGCGGACGTCGCCGCGGAGCTGAACCGGCAGGAGGCGCAGGCGTCGATCGAGGAGGGCACCGACGAGGCGACCGGCCTCCCGCACATGGAGCTACGGGTTCCGGTGGGCGGGGACGAGGTGTTCGTCTACCGCCTGTGGCCGGTCGAGGTGCCCACCCCGGCGTTCGCCATGCGGGCGGTCTCCGAGCACGACACCTACGTGCGCTTCGAAGTGCACCTCTCCGACGGCAGCCAGGGCTACGACGTGATGGGCTACAGCAAGGACCAGCTCATCGGCAACATCCTGGACCAGTACGAGCGGCACCTGGAGTTCCTCCGGCTGCACCGGGAGTCCACCGCCCGCTCGGCGCTGCCCGACCACCGGCCGGACACGGCCGACGCGCATCTGCCCGACAACGACGTCTGACGGCGGCTGTCGGTCCCCCTCGGTCCCGGTCCTCCCGCCGCCGGACACCCTCCGCACAGCGTGTCCGCGTAACGTGACCGGCAGCCCACCCGCCTGCCGACCGAGGGGAACGACTCCGTGCACCGCGAACCCGACGACCTGTACCCGCCGACAGAACCGTACGGCAGCGGCATGCTGGACGTCGGCGACGGCAACCACGTGTACTGGGAGCTGTGCGGCAACCCGGACGGCAAGCCGGCCCTCGTCGTGCACGGCGGCCCCGGCTCCGGCTGTTCGCCCCGCGCCCGCCAGTACTTCGACCCGGACCGCTACCGGGTGGTGCTCTTCGACCAGCGGGGCTGCGGCCGCTCGACGCCGCACGCGAGCGACCCGGCGACAGACATGTCGCACAACACGACAGCACACCTGATCGCCGACATGGAACGCCTGCGGGAACACCTCAGCATCGACAACTGGCTGCTGTACGGGGGCTCCTGGGGCTCGACCCTGATCCTGGCGTACGCCCAGGAGCACCCGGAGCGGGTCACGGAGGCGGTCATCCCCTCGGTGACGACGACCCGCCGCAGCGAGATCGACTGGCTCTACCGGGGTGCCGGCCGGCTCTTCCCCGAGGCCTGGGACGCCTTCCGCGCGGGCGTCCCCGAGACGGACGACGCGACCGGCCTGGTTGCGGCGTACGCCCGCCGCATGGAGAGCGAGGACGCCGTCGTACGGGAGAAGGCCGCGGCCGACTGGTGCGCCTGGGAGGACGCCGTCATCTCGATGGAGGCGATCCCGGGCCCGCCCCCGTACAGCAGCCGCCCGGACCGGGCCCAGCAGGCGTTCGTCCGGATCTGCGCCCACTACTTCTCCCACGGGGCCTGGCTGGAGGAAGGCCGGCTCCTGGCCCGCGCCGACCGCCTGACCGGCATCCCGGCCGCCCTGATCCACGGCCGCTTCGACATCGCCGGCCCCCTGATCACCGCCTGGGAACTGAACCGCGCCTGGCCGGACGCCGAACTGACGGTCATCGACAACGCGGGCCACATGGGCGGCACGGAGACCCGGCGGGCGGTGCTGGCGGCGTTGGACGGGTTTGCGGGGTGAAGCGATGAGGCTCGGACCGCACCGACCGCGACGTCGCGTATCTCCGCCGCCGCGAGAATACGGGTACGCGGGGGATCGGCTGCCGTGACTGCGCCCTCATGCGGGACCCGTCTCGCAGCAGGGCTCGGCCGCCGCCCTCGATCGGGGCGGCGGCCGAGCGGACACCCGGGTGCTGCCGGACCTACCAGGCAAACGCCTCCGGCGAAGGCCCCGGCCCCGGGAAGATCTCGTCCAGGCCCGTGAGCACGGCCTCCGGGAGGTCCAGTTCCAGGGCGCGCAAGGCGCTGTCCAGCTGGCCGGCGGTGCGCGGGCCGACGATCGGGCCCGTGATGCCGGGGCGGGTCAGCAGCCAGGCCAGGGCCGCCTCGCCGGGCTCCAGACCGTGCTTGTCGAGCAGGTCCTCGTACGCCTGGAGCTGGGCGCGGGTGGCGGGGTCGGCCAGGGCGTCGGCCGCGCGGCCCGAGGTGCGGCGGCCGCCCTCGGCCGTCTTCCTGATGACGCCGCCCAGCAGCCCGCCGTGCAGCGGCGACCAGGGGATGACTCCGAGGCCGTAGTCCTGCGCGGCCGGGATGACCTCCATCTCGGCGCGGCGCTCGGCGAGGTTGTAGATGCACTGCTCGCTGACCAGGCCGAGCGAACCCCGGCGGGCCGCCTGCTCATTGGCCTGGGCGATCTTGTAGCCGGGGAAGTTCGACGACCCGGCGTACAGGATCTTGCCCTGCTGGACCAGGACGTCGATCGCCTGCCAGATCTCGTCGAAGGGCGTGTTCAGGTCGACGTGGTGGAACTGGTACAGATCGATGTGGTCGGTCTGGAGACGCTTGAGCGAGGCGTCGACCGCCCGCCGGATGTTCACGGCGGAGAGCTTGTCGTGGTTCGGCCAGGCATCGCCGTCGGCGGCCATGTTCCCGTACATCTTGGTGGCGAGGACCACCTTGTCGCGCCGGCCGACGCCCTGGGCGAACCAGGTGCCGAGGATCTCCTCGGTGCGCCCCTTGTTCTCGCCCCAGCCGTAGACGTTGGCCGTGTCGAAGAAGTTCAGGCCCGCGCCGAGCGCGGAGTCCATGATCGCGTGGCTGTCCGACTCGTTGGTCTGCGGGCCGAAGTTCATCGTCCCGAGGACGAGCCGGCTGACCTTGAGTCCCGTACGTCCGAGCTGTGTGTACTCCATGACTCCCAAGCCAACTCCTTCGAGTCCACTCCAGGCAAGCATGGGTCCCGGGACGCGCGGGGCGACCGCGTCCCCTGCGGCCCGGCTGTCAGCGGTCGCCCTCCAGGGTGATCAGGAGTGTGCGCAGCAGGCGGTTCAGCTCCTCGCAGTCCGCCGCGTCCAGGTCGGCGAGCATCCGGCGTTCGTTGCGGACATGGCCCTCCACCGTGCTGTCGACACGCTCACGCCCGGCCGCGGTGAGGCTGATGTGCAGGCTGCGGCGGTCGCCGGGCACGGCTTCCCGGGCGACCAGACCACGGGCGTCCAGCCGGTCGATCCGGTTCGTCAACGCGGCGGAGCTGACCATGACGCTCGCGGCGAGCTCCTTCGGCGTGAGCGGCCGGGCGCTGCGGCGGAGAGTGGCGAGAACATCGAACTCCCAGCGTTCCATGCCGTGTTCGGCGAAGTAACCACTGACTTCCTTGTCCACGAGCCGGGTCAGCCGCAGCAGCCGGCCCACCGCGCCCATGGCCTCCAGATCCAGATCGGATCTCAGGTCGGCCCACTGGCCCAGGAAGCCGTCCACCGAGTCGCGCGGACGCGCACCACCTCGCCGCTCCGCCATCAGCCCTCCACTCCCCAGACCATTCGATGTCGAACTGTTTGACGCAAATCTAGGCCATGAGCTAGCTTCCTGCCATCAAACAGTTCGACATCGAAAGATTCCATGGTGAGCCATTCAGCCGGCAGTCCCGCCCTTGACGACTTCCGCACCAACGGCCTCCGCACGGTCACCCGGGTCATCCACTCCCGCCGCAGCGTCCGCCACTACCGCCCCGGCGCCCCCGGCACCGCTCCGGGACCGCACACCGCGAGGACCTGCACATCGCCCGGCTCATACCGCTGGGCTCGTGCTTCAGCGAGATCTTCGGACGCTGAAGTACGTCCGTAGGGACCGCGTCCCGGAACCCACGCACACACCCTCCCCCGCACACGCGCACGCCCATACGTGTGCGGAGGCAGGCACGGATGCGCTGCGTGCCCCCGGGGCGAAGCCCGGCACCCCTGCCGATACCGCTGCCCGTTCGACGTTACGGAGCCGGACATGCCCGACCATCGCCTGGTGACGACGTCCGTCGTCACCGCCCTCGCCCCCGCGGTCTGGGGCTCGACCTACCTGATCACCACCGAGTTCCTGCCGCCCGACCGCCCCCTGCTCGCCTCGACCGTACGGGCCCTGCCCGCCGGGCTCGTCCTGCTCGCGGCCACCCGCGTGCTGCCCCGGGGCATCTGGTGGGCGCGAGCCGCCGTGCTCGGCGTGCTGAACATCGGCGCGTTCTTCTACTTCCTCTTCCTCGCCGCCTACCACCTGCCCGGCGGCGTGGCGGCCCTCGTCATGACCGTCCAGCCGATGATCGTGCTGCTCCTCGGCCCGCTGCTGCTTGACGCCCGGATACGGCCCGTACACATCGGCGCGTGCGTGCTGGCGGTCGGCGGCGTGGCGTTGCTGGTGATCCGGCCGGGTGCCGGACTGGATCTCGTCGGCGTCACCGCCGGGCTGCTCGGGGCCGTGTCCATGGCGGGCGGCATGGTGCTGACCAAGCGCTGGGGGCGCCCCGAAGGGGTCTCCCTGTTCGCGTTCACCGGGTGGCAGCTCACCGCCGGCGGCCTGTTCCTGCTGCCCGTGACCCTGCTCAGCGAATCACTCCCCGACCGCCTGACCTGGGGCAATGTCGGCGGATTCGCGTACCTGAGCGTCATCGGAGCGCTGGTCGCGTACGTGGTGTGGTTCAACGGCCTCGCGCGGCTGCCCGCGCTCGCCGCCTCGTTCCTGTCGTTCGCCTCGCCCCTGTGCGCGACGGTCCTCGGCTACTTCTTCATGGGGCAGACGCTCGGACCGCTCCAGTTGCTCGGCGCGGCCGGAGTCGTCGGGGCGGTGGTACTGGCCCAGCGCGGCACGCCGCCCGGCGGCCCGCCGTCTGACGACGCACCGACCGGCGGCCCGCCGGTCTCAGCCGCCGAGGGCGGCCCCCACGGCGACGACGACGAACATCAGCACGAGCACGGCCGCCATGATGCGGTTTCTGGTCTTCGGGTCCACCCTCCGAGCGTAACGGCACCGCTCACCGTCCCAGCGGCCAGGCTCGCACCTCCTCGTGGCGCGGCCGCTCCCCCGGCACCCCGGACACCGGCAGATCGCTCCGTACGAGACTCAGCTCCCCGGCCTCCCAGCGCTCCCCCTCGAACCCCGCCAGCGCCGCGCTGAACGGTCTCAGGTCCGCCTCGCCCCGGCTCCGGGCCAGCGTGAGGTGCGGGGCGTAACGGCGGCGCTCCTCCATCGGCAGCCCGGCCCGCCGGGCGGCTGCGGCGGCGCGCTCGGCGAGCAGCCGCAGCGGAGAACTGCGGCGAACAGGCGCTGGGTGGGCGGACGGCCGGAGCTGTGGCTGCTCATGCGCGCGAGTCTCGCAGGTCCGGGCGTGTCCGGGGCGCCGGGCCTATCGTTGTACTACGCGGCTGCCCGCACGCCCGTGCGACAGCGGGGAGGAGCGGCACGATGACCGTCGTAGACACCGACAGGATCGACATGGCCGACACCAGCGACGAGCGCACCCTGGACATGATGTTCGAGTGGCTTGAGCCCGTCCCCGAGGGATTCAAGGTCGAGATCGTCGAGGGGACCGTCCACATGTCGCCGCAGCGGGACACGCACTGGGAGATCATCTTCGACATCCTGGAGCAGTTGCGCACCACCTACGGACGCCGGCAGCTGAAGACCGACGTACGCATCGACTTCCCCGGCCTTCTCAACGGCTTCGCCCCCGATGTCGCGGCTGTCACACAGGACGCGGCCAAGACCACGGACGGCCGCTGGCGCCACCAGGACATCGAGTTCGTCGCCGAGGTGATCTCCAGGAGCACGGCCGCCAACGACTACGGCCCCAAGAAGGCCGCCTACGCCCTCGCCGGTGTCCCCGTCTACCTCATCGTCGATCCGTACACCGGCACCTGGCACCTGCACACCCTCCCGAAGGAAGACGAGTACCGCAGTGTCCTGAGCCTCGACTTCGGCACCCCGGTCGACCTCACCTCGACCGTCGTCGGCCTAGTCCTCGCGACCGACGCCTTTCCCCGCGACTGACCCCGCCGCACGAAGAACGCCCTCCTCCCGGTCGCTCCGGGAGGAGGGCGTTTCCCCGTACAGCCGTATCCGGCGCTCTACGCCGCTGTCGTCAGCTGCTCGCGCGGTACGAAGCGGACGTGCGGGCGGCCCGGGCGGAGGTCGACCCTCAGGCGGAAGCCGCCGACGCGGGCGAGGGCGAAGCCGACACCCAGGGCGGCGATCACCGAGATCGCACCGCCGGCCGCGAAGCCGGTCCGGGCGCCGTACGTGTCGCTGATCCAGCCGACGATCGGGGCGCCCACCGGCGTACCCCCGACGAAGACCATCATGTACAGGCTCATCACCCGGCCCCGCATCTCCGGTTCGGCGGCCATCTGGACGCTCGTGTTCGCGGTGATGTTCGTCGTCAGACCGAGCATGCCGATCGGGACCAGCAGGATCGAGAACAGCCAGACCGACGGGGACAGCGAGGCGGCGATCTCCAGCAGCCCGAACGCCGTGCCCGCGAGCACCAGCATCCGCAGCCGCGTGGAACGGCGGCGGGCCGAGAGCAGTGCGCCGGCCAGCGAACCGGCCGCCATCAGGATGTTGAAGAACGAGTACATGCCCGCGCCGCCGTCGAAGATCTCGTCGGCGTAGGCGGTCAGCCAGATCGGGAAGTTGAAGCCGAACGTGCCGACGAAGCCGACCAGGACGATCGGCCAGATCAGCTCGGGGCGCCCCCGTACGTAACGCAGGCCCTCGCGGAGCTGCCCCTTGGCGCGGGGCACGGTCACCGAGGCGTGCAGTTCGTTCGTGCGCATCATCAGCAGGCCGACGAGCGGGGCCAGGAAGGAGAGGCCGTTGAGCAGGAACGCCCAGCCGCTGCCGACCGTGGTGATCAGGACGCCCGCGACGGCGGGGCCAATGAGCCGGGCGGACTGGAAGTTCGCCGAGTTCAGGCTGACCGCGTTGCGGAGCTGTGCGGGGCCGACCATCTCGGAGACGAACGACTGGCGGGCCGGGTTGTCGACGACGGTCACCATGCCGAGGAGGAAGGCGACCAGGTAGACGTGCCAGACCTCCACGACCCCGGAGAGGGTCAGGACGGCCAGCGCGATACCGCACAGGCCGAGCATGGCCTGGCTGACGAGCAGGATCCGCCGCTTCGGGAGGCGGTCGGCGATGACGCCGCCGTACAGGCCGAAGAGCAGCATCGGCAGGAACTGCAGGGCCGTGGTGATGCCCACGGCGGTGGCGGAACCCGTCAGGCTCAGCACGAGCCAGTCCTGCGTGATGCGGGACATCCAGGTACCGGTGTTGGAGATCACGGCGCCCGTGGCGAACAGGCGGTAGTTACGGATCTTCAGCGACGAGAAGGTCCCGCCGGTCTTGCTCTCGTGGGTGGAAGTCGGTGCGGGGGCGGAGTCTGCTCCGGATCCCGTACTCAAAAGAGTTCGCCTCCTCGGGCGTCTGCGGCGTTCGGTCCGACGAGGACGTGACGACGGGCGCTCCGGCGGTGATCCGAGCCGGGCCGGACGACGTGCTTCCGGTCCGGCGGCGGGTCACCGCCGGCGCGCCCGAGGTGTCACAGGTGGGCGAGCTTCTCCAACACGGGCGCGGCGGCCCGAAGCGTCTCCCACTCGTCCTCGTCCAGACCCTCGGCCAGATGGGACAGCCAGGCGTTCCGCTTGGTGCGGCTCTCCGCGAGCATGGCCTCGGCCTGCTCGGTCTGGCTGACCCTCTTCTGCCGACGGTCATCGGGGTGCGGTTCGAGCCTGACCAGCCCCTTCGCCTCCAGCAGCGCGACGATGCGGGTCATCGACGGAGGCTGCACATGCTCCTTGCGGGCCAGCTCACCAGGGGTGGCCGAGCCGCAACGGGCAAGGGTGCCGAGCACCGACATCTCGGTGGGGCTCAGCGACTCGTCGACACGCTGGTGCTTCAGGCGTCGGCCCAGCAGCATCACGGCGGAACGGAGGGAGCTCACGGCGGCGGCGCTGTCGCCGTCGTGGATCAGGTCAGGCATGTTTGTTAGCGTAACTCATTACCCAAACTAAATACCACCTGGTGGTACACGCGCGAAAAATTGCACACTCGAACGAGTGAATTGGAAGCGGAAAGTGACGCATGGAGCGCTCCGGGGCGGCGACCCTGCTGGACATGGGATCGACAGTGCTCAGCCTGCGGATAGACGGTGAGCTGCTCGACCGGCTCCGGCAGCACGCCGCGAAACGCGGAATGAGCGTCCAGGACTATGTGGTCCGGACGCTCATTCGCGACGACTTCGACGAACGCTTCACGGCGGCCGTCGAGGACACCGAGAAGTTCTACGGCGACTCCAGGAGGGACGTGACGCCCCCCGTGGACGCCAGGAGGGGCGCGACGCCACCGATCACGTGAGGCCGAGCGCCGGCATCGCGTAGTAGAAGACGAACACCGCCGACACCACGTACATGGCCACCGGCACCTCACGGCCGCGGCCGGCCGCCAGGCGCAGCACGGAGAAGGCGACGAAGCCGATGCCGATGCCGTTGGTGATCGAGTACGTGAACGGCATCATCACCATCGCGAGGAACGCCGGGACCGCGAGCGTGTAGTCGCTCCAGTCGATGTCCCGCACCGAGCCCGCGATGATCAGGAAGCCGACCGCCAGCAGGGCGGGAGTGGCCGCCTGCGACGGAACCATGGTCGCCAGCGGTGTGAGGAACAGCGCCACCGAGAAGAGCAGACCGGTCACCACGCTCGCCAGTCCGGTGCGGGCCCCTTCACCGACGCCCGCGGTGGACTCCACGAAGCACGTGGTGGCGGAGGCGGAGGTCGCACCGCCCGAGGCGACCGCGATGCCGTCCACGAACAGCACCTTGTTGATGCCGGGGAACTTGCCGTCCTGGTCCATCAGCTTGGCCTCGTCGCCGACGCCGAGGATGGTGCCCATCGCGTCGAAGAAGCAGGACAGCAGCACGGTGAAGACGAACAGGATGCCGGTCAGCAGACCGACCTTCCCGAACCCGCCGAACAGGCTGACCTCACCGAGCAGCCCGAAGTCGGGCGCGGAGACCGGGTTGCCCGGCCACGACGGCGTCGTCAGACCCCATGCCCCGTCGGGCAGGCCGGCCGCCGCGTCGACGACCAGGGCGAGGGCCGTCATGGCGATGATCGAGATCAGGATCGCGCCGGGCACCTTGCGCACGATCAGCGCGAGCGTGAGCAGCGCACCGAGGACGAAGACGAGGATCGGCCAGCCGGTGAGGTGACCGTCGCCGCCGAGCTGGAGCGGCACGGTGGTGCGGGCCGCGTCCGGCACGCGCGAGACGAAGCCCGAGTCGACGAGGCCGATCAGCAGGATGAAGAGGCCGATGCCGATCGCGATGCCCTTGCGGAGCGACTTCGGCACGGCGTTCATCACGCGTTCCCGCAGCCCGGTCGCGACCAGCAGCATCACCACGATGCCCGCGAGGACGACCATGCCCATCGCGTCCGGCCAGCTCATCCGGGGGGCGAGCTGGAGAGCGACGACGGTGTTGACGCCGAGGCCGGCGGCGAGCGCGATCGGCACGTTGCCGATGACGCCCATCAGCAGCGTGGAGAACGCGGCGGACAGCACGGTGGCGGTGACCAGCTGCCCGTTGTCCAGCTGGTTGCCGTACATGTCCTTCGCGCTGCCCAGGATGATCGGGTTGAGCACGATGATGTACGCCATCGCGAAGAACGTGGCGAACCCGCCGCGGAACTCACGGGCAACGGTCGACCCCCGCTCGGAGATCCTGAAGAACCGGTCCAGACGGCCCCGTGGCTGCGGAGCCGAGGGGGGCGGGGAGTCGACCGGAGCGGTGGCCGAGGGGGGCATGGGTGACCTCAGTCGTACGTAGGGGAGGCGGAGCCGAGGGACGAAAGGTGATCGAATTTGGACGTTCAGACGAAGAATTCGAGCCAGCCCAAAGCAGATTCAGTATGAATACATCAAGCTAAGATCGCTATCTCCGCGCGTAGACCCTTGCACCGACCGCTCCGTCACCAGCCGATCGGGCGGCTCGCACATGTCCCCATACACTGAACGCATGGAGAAGTGGACACAGAAGCACGAGGCGCCCGACCCCCTGGAGGGCCCCGTCGTCGCCACCGTCGTCGGCGGCACCATCCTCTGGTTCGTCCTCTTCCTCGCCCAGCTCCCCTTCTACGGCTGGTTCGCCGACCGCGGCCACACCTGGTGGGTCTGGACGCCGCTGGCTGGCGCCGGACTGGGCCTGATCGGGATCTGGTACGTCCGCGGGCGCGACGCCGCCCTCAAGCGGCACGCGGCCCGCGCCGAGGCCAAGGACACCGCCGGGGCCGAGGCGGCGGACAGCGCGCTGGGTGGCGACCCGGCGGGCCGCACCAGCCGGAGCGACCGGACCGCCTGACTCTCCGTCCCGCAGCCCGCAGGGCGCTTCCGTACGACCACGGGACCGACTTCGTCCTCCCCTGGTCGGATCTTCGCCCCTTCGGCGGGTGATTCGGCGTACGCCCCCGTACCGTCGGATCCATGACGCAGCGGGCACTCGATTCCTCCGGGGAGCAGACCCCCGGACCCTCCCGGCCGGCCATGATCGACGCGGGGACGGAACTCGATCCCGTGCACCCCATGGAGCCACCGCCGCCAGCCCACCGACCGGACGGCCTGAGCACCGCCGAGGTCGCCGAGCGGGTCGCGCGCGGTGAGGTCAACGACGTACCCGTACGGTCCTCGCGCTCCCTCACCGAGATCGTGCGGGCCAACGTCTTCACCCGGTTCAACCTGATCATCGGCGTGCTCTGGGTGATCATGCTGTTCGTCGCGCCGATCCAGGACAGCCTCTTCGGCTTCGTGATCGTCGCCAACACCGGCATCGGCATCATCCAGGAGTGGCGGGCCAAGAAGACCCTGGACAGCCTCGCGCTGATCGGCGAGGCGAAGCCGACCGTGCGGCGCGACGGGGTCGCCGCCGAGATCTCCACCTCCGAGATCGTCCTCGGCGACCTGGTCGAACTGGGCCCCGGGGACAAGGTCGTCGTGGACGGCACGGTCGCCGAGGACGACAGCCTGGAGATCGACGAGTCGCTGCTCACCGGTGAGGCCGACCCGGTGATCAAGCGGGCGGGCGACCCGGTGATGTCCGGCAGCTTCGTCGTCGCGGGCGGCGGCGCGTTCACCGCGACCAAGGTGGGCCGCGAGGCGTACGCCGCCCAGCTCGCCGAGGAGGCGTCGCGCTTCACGCTCGTCCACTCGGAGCTGCGCAGCGGCATCAGCACGATCCTGAAGTACGTCACCTGGATGATGGTGCCGACGTCGATCGGGCTGATCATCAGCCAGCTGGTCGTGAAGGACAACAACTTCAAGGACTCCGTCGCACGGACCGTCGGCGGCATCGTCCCGATGATCCCCGAGGGCCTGGTCCTGCTGACCTCGGTGGCCTTCGCCATCGGCGTCGTACGGCTCGGCCGCAAACAGTGCCTGGTGCAGGAGCTGCCCGCCATCGAGGGCCTCGCCCGGGTCGACGTGGTCTGTCTGGACAAGACGGGCACCCTCACCGAGGGCGGCATGGACGTCACGGAGGTCCGGCCGCTGAACGGGAGCGACGCGGCGTACGTGACGCAGGTGCTGCGGACCTTCGGCTCCTCGGACCCCCGGCCCAACGCCAGCCTCCAGGCCATCATCGACGCGTACCCGGCGGGCGGCGGCGACGCGGAGAGCTGGACGGTCACCGACGCGATGCCGTTCTCCTCGGCACGCAAGTACAGCGGCGCGGCGTTCACGGAGGCCGACGGGACGGCCACCGCCTGGCTGCTCGGCGCCCCCGACGTCCTGCTGGCCGAGGGCGACGCGACCCTCACCGAGATCGGGCACCTCAACGAACAGGGCCTGCGGGTGCTGCTGCTGGCCCGTGCACGGGGCGAGCTGAACGCGCCCGGCGCGGCCGCCGGAGCCGCCCCCACCGCCCTGGTCGTCCTGGAGCAGCGGCTGCGGCCGGACGCGGGCGACACGCTCGCCTACTTCGCCGACCAGAACGTGGCCACCAAGGTCATCTCCGGCGACAACGCGGTCTCGGTCGGCGCGGTCGCCGGAAAGCTGGGCCTCGCGGGCGCCGAGAACACGCTGGACGCCCGCCGGCTGCCCACCGACCCGGACGAGATGGCCACGGCCATGGAACAGAACGCGGTCTTCGGCCGGGTCACCCCGCAGCAGAAGCGGGACATGGTGGCCGCCCTCCAGTCGCGCGGCCACACGGTCGCGATGACCGGGGACGGCGTGAACGACGTGCTGGCCCTCAAGGACGCCGACATCGGCGTGTCGATGGGCTCGGGCTCCGAGGCGACACGCGCGGTGGCGCAGATCGTACTGCTGAACAACAGCTTCGCGACGCTGCCCTCGGTGGTCGCCGAGGGCCGCCGGGTGATCGGCAACATCACCCGCGTCGCGACGCTCTTCCTCACCAAGACGGTCTACTCCGTGCTGCTGGCGATCCTGGTGGTCTGCACCCAGGTGGAGTACCCGTTCCTGCCGAGGCACCTGACCCTGCTGTCGACGCTGACCATCGGCGTCCCCGCGTTCTTCCTGGCGCTCGCGCCCAACAAGGAGCGCGCCCAGCCCCACTTCGTACGCAGGGTGATGCGGTACGCGATCCCGTCGGGCGTCATCGCGGCGGCGGCCACCTTCGCGACGTACCTGGTGGCGCGGCACCACTACAGCGGCGAGGGCGCGCTGGAAGCCGAGACGAGCGCGGCGACGCTGACGCTGTTCCTGGTCTCGATGTGGGTCCTGGCGATCATCGCCCGCCCGTACACCTGGTGGCGCATCGGCCTGGTGGCGGCCATGGGGCTCGGCTTCCTGATCGTGCTCGTGGTGCCGTGGCTCCAGGACTTCTTCGCGCTGAAGCTGGTGGGCGCGCCGATGCCGTGGACGGCGGTCGGCATCGCGGTGGCTGCGGCCGCGCTGCTGGAGTTCACCTGGCGCTGGGTGGGGCGGCGCTTCGGGGCGTAGCCCGGCGCGGGCAGCCGCGAGCCCCCGGGAGGCCGAGCCTCCCGGGGGCTCGCGCGTCGCTGTCCCGGTGTCACGGGCCGCCGCTCCACGTCGACGAAGTCACCGGCGGCCGAGAGCATGAACGGCCGTGCGGATCTGCGGCCTTTCCGTGCAGCCCGACCCGCACCGCGTTCCGTCGGCGGCGAGCTTCTCAGTCGAACCAGCGGTCCCGGGCCAGTTCCTCCGTACGGGACGGGTCCTCCAGCAGGGCCGCGACCTCGAAGCGGCGGGGCCACTGGCCCGCCGCCCAGGCCAGTCCGGCCGCCACGCCCTCCAGGGTCGCGGCGTGGACGACCCCGTCCGGGGTGCGGCGCCAGTCCAGTTCGACGCCGCCCGCGCGGAGTTCGGGGTGTTCGAGGTACGTCTCCGGGGTGCCGGCCCCGAGCAGGACGCGGACCGACTCCGGTACGCGGTGCTCCTCGCCCTCACTCGTCACACCCGCCTCGATCGTCTCGCCGAGCCGCCGCACCTGGAGCAGGTCGGCCAACTCGGCGGCCCGGGCAGGCGCCACGGGGAGCAGGGGCAGGCCCTCCGTCAGCGGCAGCACGTCCGGAGCGTCCGCGATCACGGCGTCCGCCGCGTCGGCCACCGTCACCTCCCCGTCCACCACCGCGCGCAGCTCGTCCGGCAACGTCACCCGGTCGGGCTCCAGTTCCGCGAGCGCCGTGTAGAGGGCGTGCAGTTGCACGGGGGTCACGGGACGGTCCCCGTCGGCGAGCCGGCCCAGCAGTTCGGCCGCGCCGCCCGGCTCGTCCAGAAGTGCGGCGACCGAGGTGCGCACCCCGAGGGCCCGCAGCACCTGGGTGTCGTCGAAGCCGGTCGCGTCCACCGCGTCGTAGAGCCCGGCCAGCCGGGGGTCGCCGCCCGCCGCGCGCAGTCCGGCGGGGCGGCGGCCGTCCAGCACGGGGTGGTCGCGCAGCCACCACGCGGTGTACGGGCGCACGGACTGCGTCGTACCGTCCGGCAGCAGCACCCGCACCGGCTGCGTCAGCGCGTCGCGCAGCGGCGGCCGGGCCAGCATCGCGAGCGCCTGCGGCCAGGCGTCGTCGTCGACCAGGTCGAGATCCCGTACGGCGACGATCTCGGTGGCGACCGGCGGCACCGGGGTCTCGGGCAGCTGGTCGAGGAGGTCCTCGCACCAGACGTCGACGGCGTCCAGCAGCCCGGCGTCGTCGGGTTCGGCGAAGTCGCTGTCGCGGGGCTCCAGTTCGTCCGGGTCCAGGACGACGTCGGCGGCCCGCACGAGGGCGAAGGTGGCGAGCACCCCGCAGGCGGTGAGCGGCGCCTCACCCCACCGGTCGGTCAGCTCCTGGTCGGCGAGGGCGAGTTCCCCTTCCCGCATGACCTGGGCGAACGGGCTTCCGGGGAGGACCAGTTCACCGGCGGGGGCCGGTTCGCCGTCCTCGTCGGGGAGGGCGAGCGCGCCGAGCCACGGCTCGTCGCCGGGCGCCAGCTCGGCGTCCCGGACGAGGGTGAGCACGGTCTCGGCCAGCTCGTCGCCGTCGAGCGCGTCCTCGTCCCAGATCTCCCCCGCGTCCAGCGAACCGGCGACGGCCGCCCGCACCTGAGGAGTCGTCAGCACGGCGCGGGGCGTGGCGGGCAGTGCCCCGAGCTTCTCCAGCAGCGGGTGCGCGGCGTCCGGGTGGGCCACCTTGAGGCCGAGCCGGGAGAGGCGGGCGAGGACGGGGCCGGTGAGCCCGTCCGGAAGCGGCAGCAGGATCTGCCGTGGCCCGATCGCGGTGCGCGGCGGACGGCCCGCCCGCTCGTCGTCCGGGTCGCCCGCGAGCGGGACCGGCAGACCGGTGAGACGGTCGGGGTCGGTGCCCGCGAGGCTGTCGTAGAGCCGGTGCCACCACGCGGGGTCGCGCTCCAGACCGGCGAGGCGGTCGATGGCCTCGGTCAGCGGTACGCGGGCGACCCCGAGGGTACGCAGTTCGGTACGGCGCTCCAGACCGGCGGGCAGCAGACACGGCAGCACCTCGGCGAGCACCCCTACGGTCTCGGCCCCGACCCCCTCGACGACCTCGGCCTCGACGGGGCGCAGGGCGGCGGTGCCGGGGGCGGGGGCTTCGGAGGCGTCGGCGCGGTCCCAGTCGTCCGCCCAGCTCTGTTCGGCCTCGGGATCGCGGGGCGCGGCGGGCTCCAGGAACGCGACGCGCGGCAGCCGGGCCAGGATCGCACCGCGCAGGGCCCCGTCCAGGCCGCCCTTGCCGAGGGGCCCCGGCACCAGGTCGATGGTCCCGGTCGACACCGGCCGCCAGGCGCCCAGCAGCTCCGCGTACGCGTCGGCCGCCCGCTCCACCAGGAAGTCCGTCAGCGGCCCCGGCGCGGGGTGCCTGCGGGCGGTGTCCAGCGGGAGGGAGGCGATGAGCAGGGCGGGGATGCCGAGCGGTTCGTCGGTGGGCGTCGGGGCGTGCACGACCGGTGCCGTACGGGGGTGGAGCGGGGCGCCCGACTCGTCGACCGGGACCGCCCAGGTGACCGACCAGTGCGGGCGCAGCCGCTCCTCGACCGGCCGGTCGGCGAGCAGGGCGGGCTCGACGGGCCCGTGGTGGAGAACGGTGCGCCAGCGGCCCAGGCCGCGGGCGGAGTCGTCGATGTGCGTGTACGGGCCGTGGGCCGAACGGCTCAGGGTCCGCGTCCCGTCCGGGGTCTCGATCACGACCTCGTCCAGGCCGGGCAGCGTGAGCAGCAGCGCGTCGTCCACGGCCGCCAGCAGCCGGGCCACCAGGTCCTCGGCGGTGCCGTCGCGCAGCGGCAGCACGACGACGGTGTCGTACCCCTCGGGCGCGGAGCCCTCGGCGGGCAGCGGCAGGCGCAGCAGCGGTACGTGTCCGTCGCGGCGGCGCAGCTCGTCCCCGAGGCCGGGGCTGCCGACCACCGCCTCCCGGGCCAGCTCGCGCGCCTCGGCCAGGGACCAGCGCACACCGCCGTGCCGGCCGAGTACCGCGGGCTCGTCGCTGACCGCGAGGACGGCGGCGAACCCGACGCCGAAGCGGCCCACCGCGGACTCGTGGCCCTCGCGCTTGGCGGAGGCCCGCAGGGTACTCAGGGACTCCACACCGGTGGCGTCGAGCGGCGCGCCGGTGTTCGCGGCGGCCAGCACGCAGCGGCCATCCGGGTCGCCGGGGGCGGCGGGGTGCAGGGTGAGCCGGAGCCGGCCGGGGGTGCCCGCGCGGGCGGCGGCGTCGGCGGCGTTCTGGGCGAGCTCGACGACGAGGCGGTCGCGGTAGCCGCCGAGCGCGAGGTCCTCCTCGGCGTTGGCGTCCTCCCGGAACCGGGCGGGCCCGGCGCCCCACGCGTCGAGCACGCCGCGCCGCAGCCGTGCCGTCCCGAACGGATCGGCCCCCTCGGTCGCCTTCATGCTCACGCTCTCGACTCCGTCCGCTGGGTGGGTGGGCGCGTATGCCTGCGGCCCGGTGTGCGCCCGAAGGTACCGCGCGCGCCGCCTCCGCCGTAGCGGCAAGCCCGGCATTCCCGGCCCGTCCGGCGTTCGAGAACGGACCCGTTCCAAGCCGGTCCGGCGTTTGAGGACGGAACCGTCGACGCGGTGTCGCGGGGCCCCGCGCGCCAGGCGCCTGTTCTGGAAGCCGCCCACCGGACAAGGGTTCCGTCCTCAAACGCCGGACCGGCTGGAAAGGTGCCGGACGGGCTGGAGGGACGCCCCGCGATTCCCGGGCACCGCGAGCCCGGCCCCCTCAGCGGGCAGGAGCGTCAGGAGTGGCCCAGGTCCTCCGAAGCCCCGTCCGCCTCGTCCGGCACGGAGCCCCCGTCCCGCTCGGGCCGCAGCGAATACGTGTCCACCCGCATCGTGTCCATCGCGTGCGGCGCCGGCTTCGGCGGCACCGGCATCACGGCGGCCTCCGAGTGCCCGCCGCAGCCGTACGCCAGCGACACCACATGGCCGTCCGCCGGACCGAACTCGTTCGCGCACACCCCGAAGGCCTGCTTCAGCGAGCCCGCCATCGGGATCAGGAACGCGCAGCTGACGCACGTCGCCGGGGCCGCCTGGGCCATCGGTGTCTTCGGGCCGAACGCCTCGTCCCAGCGGTCGGCCGCCGCGTACAGCCCGTACCGCGACAGCACCCGCGCCCGGCGCGTACCGAGCTCGTCCGCGACCGCGGCGATGGACCCGCGGCTGGTGGCGGCCACCGGCCGGTCGGTCAGCTCGGCGTCCTCCGCGTCGGCCAGCTCCTCGGAGACGACGGAGTTCGGCGGCGGCTCGTCCTCGCCGGTCCAGCCGGGCTCCAGACGCAGGTCCTCCGCCTCGGTGGGCAGCAGGTCGCCGGGGCCCATGTCGCCGGGGCGCAGCCGCTCGCTCCACGGCACCCACTCCGGCGCCAGGAGCGCGTCGGTGCCCGGCAGCAGCACCGTTTCGTCCAGGGTGACGTTCTTCGCGCGGGAGGCCCGCGCCACCGTCACCGCCCAGCGCCAGCCCCGGTAGCCGGGCTCCTTGGCCTCGAAGTAGTGGGTGACGACCCGGTCCCCCTCGGAGACCACGCCGATGTGCTCACCTACCACACCGGGCGCGGCGGCCTCCTCCGCGGCCGCGCGCGCGAGATCCACCGCCTCGGCACACAGGCGGTCGGGAACGGGGGTACGGGCCGTACGGCTTCGCGTCGTCGTCGCAGCACTCACAGGTCTTCGCTTCTCTCCATACGCCAGTCTCACGAGCGCGCCAGCTGCTGCACGATTGCCGTTTCGGCCAGACAGGTGCGGGCGGAGCGGACCTGGGGGCCGCGTCGACGTCCACACCCGTTGTGCCTGCCTCGGGCGCGCCTTCTGCCACCCATTCTGCGGGATCGCCGAGAGGCGCGCGGCCAAGAACAACCGCCGGTGGCGCGTTACGCACGCTACCCTCTCCGCCGCTCTGCGCCCACCTGCCCGTCCCAAACGTGCCGTATCCGTTCCCGACGATCCCGGTCAGGAGGCGGCGGGAGAGGCAGCGGGGCGCGGTACCGGCGCGCTCGTCCGACAGGTACGTCACACGCGCGTCCGTACCCGATCACCGTTCATACCGGCCAGGGTTGGGGCACTATGACGGGGTGACTGCCACCAGGTCGCACGACGGTCCCGGCCCGCTCCGCAGGGCGGGGCGGGCGACGGGCCATGCCCTGCGGAGCCCGTTCACCGGCACGGCGCGCGGTATCCGCAGGGCGACGCACGCCCACGGCGCGGGGGAATCCGGCCTCGGCAAGCTCATCGAACTGCACGCGGTGAACGGCGCGGGCGACGTCATGATCACGGTCGCGCTCGCCTCCACGGTCTTCTTCTCGGTGCCGACGGACGAGGCGCGGGGCCGGGTGGCCCTCTACCTCGCCATCACGATGGCCCCCTTCACCCTGCTCGCCCCGGTGATCGGCCCGCTGCTGGACCGCCTGCCGCACGGCCGCCGCGCCGCGATGGCGGGCGCGATGCTGGCCCGTGCGCTGCTGGCGATCACCATGTCGGGCGCGGTCGCCACGGGGGGGCTGGAGCTGTATCCGGCCGCACTGGGCGTCCTGGTCTCGTCGAAGGCGTACGGCGTGGTGCGCAGCGCGGTCGTGCCACGCCTGCTGCCACCCAAGTTCTCCCTGGTGAAGGCCAACTCCCGGGTCACCCTGGCCGGGCTGCTGGCCACCGGGGTGGCGGCCCCGATCGGGGCGGGTCTCCAGATGATCGGTTCCGCCTGGCCGCTCTACGGCGCCTGCGCGATCTTCGTCACGGGCACCTTTCTCGCCTTCACCCTGCCGCACAAGGTCGACTCCGCGAAGGGCGAGCGCCGGGCGCGGCTGATCGTCCCGCACCACGAGGAGGCCGTGCCGCGGCCCACCCCCCGCACGGCCGGCGGAAGGACGGGCAGCACCCGGGCCAGCCTCCGCAGGGGCGGCAACGGGGAGAAACCGGCCAAGGAGCGGCCGCCGGGCCTGCGGTCCGTCGGCGGTTCCGTGCTGCACGGGCTCCAGGCCAACGCCGCGCACCGGGCCCTCTCCGGCTTCCTCATCTTCTTCCTGGCGTTCCTGCTGCGCGAGCACCCGCTGGCCGGGCAGAGCGCGGCCGTCTCGCTCGGCATCGTCGGCGTGGCGGCGGGCGTCGGCAATGCCTGCGGTACGGCGGTGGGCTCCTGGCTCCGGGCGCGCGGGCCCGAGGTGATCATCGCGACGGTGCTCGGTCTCGCGCTCGGCGTGGCGGTCCTCGCCGCGGTGTTCTTCTCCACCGTGCTGGTCGCCGCGCTCGGCGCGGTCGCCGGATTCACCCAGGCCCTCTCCAAGCTGTCGCTCGACGCGATGATCCAGCGGGACGTGCCCGAGGAGGTCCGCACCTCCGCGTTCGCCCGGTCCGAGACGTTGCTCCAGATGGCGTGGGTGGTCGGCGGCGGCATCGGCATCGCCCTGCCGCTCAACGCGGTGCTCGGCATGTCGGTCGCCGCGGGCATTCTCGCGCTCGGCGCGGCCACGTCCGTACGGGGCCTCCTGGGGGCCGCGCGGCGCGGCACGCCGCACCCCCGCGTGGCATGAGCGGAGGCGACCGATAGCCTTCGGCCCATGACCGTTGCGTTCTTCTCCGGTAAGGGCCGTCGAATCGGCGTCGCTCTTGGTGCCGTGTCCGCGGGACTCCTTGTCCTGTCCGCCTGCGACAAGCCGACGCCGCTCGCCACCGTGACGGTCGGCAGTGACTCGGTGAATTCCGAGGCCGCCTGCTACAACGGCGGCAATGCGATCAAGGAGTCCCTGATCCAGGGCTGCCTGAACAAGAAGGCCGAGAAGACCATCACGGTCTCCATGGACGACAAGGTCCGCTTCGGCGTCGACCCCGAGATCGCCGAGAACGGCTGGACGCTCTTCATCAACGGCCAGCAGGCCGAGCAGGAGCCGTTCGAGAAGACCTACCGGACGATCCCCGGCAGCGCCTTCTTCGCCAGCCAGACGGGCAAGCCGGCCGAGAAGACGAACGTCTCCATCGTGGAGACCAAGGGCAAGAAACTCACGGGCATCTGGCAGTTCGAGTTCAAGAAGGACTGACCCCGCCCCCGAAGAACGGCCCCTCCCCGTCCTCGACCCTGAGGCTGTACCCGTGCGTGTGCTGGTCGTGACCGCTGTCCCGGTGGAACGGGACGCGGTCACGCGTGCGTTCGGGGGCACCCCGCGGACCGTGGCGGTGCCGGGGGCCGAGGTGCACCGCTGCGGGGCGTTCGACGTCCTGGCGGGCGGCGCGGGCC
>NZ_NEUE01000266.1 GCF_002910905.1 Streptomyces sp. SM11
CTCGCCCTGGTGCGTCAGCAGATGCTGCATACCCTGCTGTCGGCTGGCGTGATCCGTGCCGTACGGGGCGACGCTGGTGATCCGCACCTGCGGCCAGGTCTCCCGGATCATCCGGGCGCAGTACCCGCCCGGCAGCTCACAGGACGCCAGCTCGGTATGCAGCTCGATGACCTGCTGCGGCGGCACGTTCATCGCCCGCAGCTCGTGCAGCATCTGCCACTCGGGATGCGGGGTGCCCGGCGCCGAGCGGCGGATCAGCTGCTGCTCGCTGCCGTCCGGCGCCCGGAACCGCAGCACGGCCTGATAACCCGGGCCCACGGTCGGCTGGCCGGCGGGCTGCTGCGGATAGCCGTACGCCGGGGGCGGCGGGGTGTGCGGACCGGGCGGCGGCCCAGGAGGACCCGGCGGCTGCGGTCCGGCGGACGGGGCCCCGCCCAGCGAAGCACCCGGAGTCCCGGGCGGACCGGGCGGACCGACCTGCCCCGGACCCGCGAACATCGTCTCCGCCTGGTGCACCCCACCGCCCGGAGGCGGCGTGGCACCCGGCGGCGGCCCCGGCGGACCAGGAGGCTGCGGCGCACCGGGCGCACCGGGCGGACCCGGCGGCCTGGGCGCACCCGCGACGCCCGCACCGATGCTGCTCCCATCGGCGAGCATCGTCGCGGCATGGTGCATCCCACCACCCGGCGGCGGCGTGGAACCGGGCGGCGGACCGGGAGGAGCAGGAGGTCCGGGGGGCGGTGTGGAACCCGGCGGCCCCGGAGGCGGAGTGGCGCCGGGCGCACCGTGCGGGCCGAGTTGGGAAACGAGCTGCGTCGGGACGTACCCACCCGCCGGGGCACCGGGCGTACCCGGGCCCGAAGGCGGCGGCGTCGCTCCCGGAGGCATACCGGGAACCCCCGGCGCACCGGGCGGCGGCGGAGTCGACGAACCGCCGCCACGCGCCCCGCGCGGCGGCACCACAGCCTTGCTCGTGGCCGCGTCCGCGATATCACCGGCCCCGCCCTGCGCACCCCGTTCCGGCCGGAGAGCAGGCGACACCTGCGTACGCGGCAGCTGACTGCCCCCGGACATCAGCGCGGTGGGCGCCTCCGCCGGAACCACCGGCGGCGGAGTCTCCTCGTCGTCCGTCCCCGACAGCGGCGGCGCGAACACCGTCGCGGGCAGCGGTACGGCCCCGTCGTCGGAGTCGGAGTTGGTGTCCGTACCCGCCCACGGAGTCGCCCCGGCGGGCACACCCTCGGAAGCCGTGGGCTCGTAGGCGTCACCACCGCCGGCGGCGGGCCACGACGCGGCGGAACCCCCGGCAGGAGCGGGAGCGGAAGGCGGCGGCGCGTCCACGACAGCGGAAGAAGCGGGCTCGGGCACAGAAACGGCATCGGCATCGGGCCCACCGGACGCGGATGCGGACACCTCCTGCGACTCCTGCCGCTCCACACGATGATCCGGAATCCCCAGCTTGTCCGCCGCCTCCTGGAGCCACTCCGGCGGAGTCAACAGGAACGACGTCTGATTCAGATCCACCCGCCGCGGCGGCTCCGGAGCGGCGGCCGGAGCACCGTACTCCTCCTCGTACCGCCGGATCACCTCACCCACCGGCAACCCCGGCCACAACGTCGCCTCACCACTGTCCCGGGCGATCACCAGCCGCTGACGGCCCCCGTCCGAGACGGGCCCCTCCGGCCGGTCCTCGGCCCACACCACGAACCCCAGCTCGAACTCACGAACCCGCACCTCACGGTGCTGATACGCGGGCACGTCACCGTTGGCCCACTCGTCCGCCCGCTCCTGCGCCTGCGCGAAAGTCACCACCGCGCTCACCCCTCCACCGGGACGGCACGCGCGAAGCCGCCGTCCACCATCAGGTTCGCCACAGTCTCCAGCTCCGGCGGATTCCCCGCCAGCCGCTGAAGGAAGGCGTCGAAGTCCGCGCCACAGGGCAGCAGCAGCCGCTCCACACGCTCCTGGACACTCCAGCCGTCCTGATCCCGGGCATCGTCGTACGGACAGAACCACACCGAACCAAGATCCTGACCGCGCACCTTCACGGCGAGAATCCCGCCCTGGACGAACGCGACACCCAGGAAATCCTTCGTGAAGTGGTCCCGCAGGCACTTGTTCACGTACACCAGGTCGTTCACCGCGGCCTCATCACGCACCGTGAAGAACGGCTGGTCCACCAGCATCCCCAGCTCCGCGTCCAGCGCAGCACCCACCGGGGCCGCACCACCCGCCGCCTTCAGGAACGAGCGGTACGCACCGGGCAACCGGTAGCCGAGATCCTCCTCGACACCCTGCACCTGCTGCTCACTCACCGCACCCGCACCCTTCGGCAGCCGGAAATGCGCCGGACGGGTCTCCTGCAACGGGCGGGTGCCCCGCCGGTTCTGATCCACGTCCGTACCCGCCAGACCGCCGTGATGACGCAGCAGCGCCTTCACCTCGACCGGCACCAGCTCCATCCGCCGGCCACCCGGCACGTGGTGCCACGTCCAGCCGTGCGGGGTCGCCACCGCGGGAATCGTGTCCCACAGGTCGTGCCCGCTCGCCGCCATCGCCGCGTTCGCCGACACGTAATCGGTGAGGCGCAGCTCGTCGATACCGAAGCCCGGAGGCGGATCGGCGATCTCGGCCACGGCACGCGCGTACGGCGAAAGAACCGGGCGGCCGCTCCCGTCCATCCGCACCCCTCCAGGGTGACGGGACGCCCGGACCGGGTCCGGGAAGTTCACGACCTGCCCGGCGTAGGCGGCGTTCGGTGGCGCGGCTTGCTGCCCGGGCCGACCTGTCCTCATGGCTGATGCCCCCTGCTGCGTCCGGTGTTCCGCACAGCCTAAGCGGTGGGGCACCAGGGGATCCCGCCCCGCCGGATCCGTCACGAACGGTCACATTCCCGTGACGGTGAGGCGACGGTCTCGCACCTTCGGGCGACACGCAGACACCTTTCCCCGACCCAGCTTCCCCACCACCTGGCACATTTGGCAGGCTGTCCCCGCAACTCGGGGGATTGCAGGGAGGGACGTCAGCACGATGCATTCCGCACAAACCGCCACATCAGGGGATCCGCGACTCAGCTGGAGCAGCACCGAGACCAGCCGTACACCCCGACTGATCCACCGCCGCGACGGGATTCTCCCCGCCGTGGCCGCCGCCCTGTCCGTACGCGGCGAAACACTCACCTGCACCGCGGGCAAGGGGGACCAGCCACCGGTGCTGCACCCACTCGTCCAGGACTTCCTCGACACCCTCACCAGCGGCCAGCGCGAACGCTTCACCGGCCGCTGCCCCGAAGCCATACTGCTCTCCCGCCAACTCACCGCCGCCGAGAGCGGGCGCTCCAAACGCGCCCAGCGAAAACCCCTCACCAACGGAGAAGCCCGCCGCGCGCTCAAACACTCCCGGCTCACCGCCCGCCGCATCCGCGAGGACGGCGACCCCCTCCACGGCAGCTACGCACCACCCTGCCGATCCTGCTCGGCACTCCTGTCCCACTTCGGCGTACGCCCCGTCGACCTGACCTCCACCGGCGCCGCCACCACCGCCGAGAAGGGCTGACCGCCCACCGATGCACGACCACCAGCGGCACACCTCCACCCGCTTCCCCGTCGCCGTCGACGCCGCCCTCCGCGAAGCGGGCTGGCAGCCCGGCCGCTGGGACATCCGCCAGGCGGAGGAATGGGCCGACGCACTGCGCTCCCACGCCTCCCCGGCCGGCCACCAGCACGCCGTCTTCCCTGCCGCGGTCGAGGCCTGGGCCGAATTCGGCGGCCTCCACGTCACCGCCTCCGCGCCCGGCCGGCACATCGCACCCGCCGCGGTACGCATCGACCCGCTCAGCGGACTCCACCTGGCCCGGACCCTCGGGGACCTCGGCCGCGCCCTGGAGACGGAGGTCAGCCCGCTCGGGGCGGAGGGCGAGGAGCAGGCGGTCCTGGCGATCGACACGGAGGGCCGGGTGTACAGCATCGACCACACGGGCGACTGGTTCCTCGGCCAGGACATCGACGAAGCGCTGGCGACCCTGGTCACCGGCACGCAACCGGCACGCCTGACCTCGGCCCCATCCAGCCCGTCCGGCACCTGAAGACGGAACCGTCGCACCCATCCGGCCCGTCCGGCGCTTGAGGACGGAACCGTCGCTCGGGACGAACGGACACCATCGCTTCCCGGACACGAACAGGGTGCCGCTCCCCACCGCCAGGGTTCCGTCCTCAAACGCCGGACAGGCTTGAACGACGTCCTCAAACGCCGGGCAGGCCGACATGGGCGGCCACAGGCGGACGGGCCGAGATCGCCGGCCCTCAGGCGCAGGCGCCCGAACCGTCCGGAAGCACCGCCGAGACCCGGAAGCCCCCCGCGTCCGTCGGACCGGACACGAACACACCCCCCAGCCCCAGCACCCGCTCCCGCATCCCCACCAGCCCGTTCCCCCCGCTCGGCAGCCCCGCATCCGCCGCCGCCGCGTCCGAAGGACCGTTCTCCACCTGCATCGCGACCTCGGCCTCCCGATGCGCGAGCCGCACCCACGTCTTCGCACCCGCCGCGTGCTTGTGCACGTTCGTCAGCGCCTCCTGCACCACCCGGAACGCCGTCTGCTCGACCTCCGGCGGATACGGCCGCGCCTCACCGTCCACCGACAGCTCGACGGTCATCCCCGCCTGCCGCGACTGCGCCACCAACGCGTCCAGCTCATGCAGCCGCGGCCCGTCCTCCGAGGCGACGGTGGCAGCGGCCGCGACAGCCGCCTGCCTCACCGACGCCAACGGAACCGCCCCCGCGGCGGCCGGCGCCGTCAGCGCCTCCCCGGTCCGCAGCACCCCGAGCATCTCCCGCAGCTCCGCCAGCGCCTGCCGGCCCATGTCCCCGACCAGCGCCGCGTTCCGCACCGCCTTCGCCGGATCCTTCGGCGCGACAGCCTGGAGGGCGGCGGCGTGGACCACCATCAGGCTCACCCGGTGGGCGACCACATCGTGCATCTCCCGGGCGATCCGGGTCCGCTCCTCCGTACGCGCCCACTCGGCCCGCTCCTCGGCCCGGTCCGCGAGCAGCGACAGCTCCCGCTCCAGCGAGTCGGCCCGCTCCCGCAGGCTCTCCATCAGACGCCGCCTGGCCCCTATGTAGAGACCGAACAGCACGGACGGAGCCGTGAGCCCCACCGCCATGAAGACGGACATCAGCGGGACGTACCAGTCCCCCGGCCCGAAGTCGGCCTGCTCGGCCACGCTCTGCCGCAGCCGCACCCAGGTGACGATGAACGTCCCCACCAGCGCCATCCCCGCCAACACGACGGTGATCCGGCGCGGCACCTCGGACGCCGCCAGCGTGTAGAGACCCACCAGGGCCATCAGGAAGCCCATCTCGGCGGGCGTCATCGCGATCGTCACGAGCACCACGGCGATCGGCCACCGCCGACGCACCAGCAGCACCGAACCCGCCAACAGCCCGAACACCACGCCCACCGGCACCGGCACCCCGGTGTTCCGGGCGAACTCCACCCCCTCCAGGCCACACTCCAGCGCCGATACCAGCGCCAGTCCCACGTCCAGGGCGACACTGCGTCGCCGCTCCCACCACCAGTAGCCGCGGGTGGTCGATCCCGCCGCCTCCCGGTCTGCCCCCGTTGCGGTCATGGCATCCAGCCTACGGGCGGACGCATCCCAATTTCCGGTGACCGGCAACAGCACGTTCCGCATTCGAACAAGCACGAAACACATGCCGATCGCCCGAAATGGCGAATCGACCGCGCTTTCGACCCGGACGTTCGGATTCCGGACGACGATCACCGTATGACGGAAACCACAAGCAAGTACGCCGACTTCGAGGGCCTACGCGAGCGGGCGGTGGCGCTGCGGCGGGAGGGGCTCAGCGTGCGCCAGATCAGGGACCGGCTGAAGGTCTTCAACAACGACATGCTCCACCGTCTCCTCCAGGGCGAGCCCGCCCCCGAGTGGACGAAGCGCCCGAACGCCAAGGACGACGTACGGGCGCAGGCCCGTGAGCTGCGGCTCCAAGGCCTGACCTACGACCAGATCCAGGTGGAGCTGGGGTGCTCGAAGAGTTCGATCTCCCTGTGGGTACGGGATCTGCCGAAGCCGAAGCCCCGCTTCACGGAAGAGGAGCGCCTTGCCCGCATGCAGGCCGGCCTGACTGCTCTGCGCGCAAGCCAGGAACAGGAGCGACAGGAAACCAAGCGTGTCGCGCGCGAGTCGATGGGCGACCTCTCCGACCGAGAACTGTTCATCTCCGGCGTCACCCTTCTACTGGGCTGAGGGCATGAAGGACAAGCCGTACAGCCGCCGGGAAAGCCTGCTCTTCATCAACAGCGACCCCAACGTGATCAAGCTCTACCTGCGCTGGCTCGACCTGCTCGGCGTCGAACGCGAGCGCCTGCACGTTCGCGTCAGCATTCACGAGACGGCAAATGTCACCGAGGCCGAGAGCTTCTGGTCGGAGCTCACAGGGGTGCCCCACAGCGACTTCATGAAGGCAACGCTCAAGAAGCACACCCCGAAGACCAACCGCAAGAACACCGGCGAGGCTTACCGCGGCTGCCTCGTCATCTACGTGACCAAGAGCGCCGAGCTCTATCGTCGCGTAGAAGGCGCTTGGTACGGCATAGTGTTGGGTGCCGATCCGGCGAACCGACACTATGTCCGGTTTGGTCGGAATTGATCCCCCATGGTGTAATCAGGCAGCACTGCGGTTTTTGGTACCGTCTGTTCAGGTTCAAATCCTGATGGGGGAGCTCCGGCCTGCGGGCCCCGACCACACCGGTCGGGGCCCGCCCCCGTTTCGCGCGGAATCACCCCCGGTATCCTGCGGATGACCACCACCCGAAGCCGAAGGGCACATCCGTGAGCGCAACCAGCCCGGCAGCCGTCGTCGTCCTCGCAGCGGGTGAGGGCACCCGCATGAAGTCGAAGACCCCCAAGGTCCTGCACGAGATCTCCGGGCGCTCGCTCGTCGGACATGTCGTCGCCGCCTCCCGTGAGCTGGACCCCCAGCACCTCGTCGTGGTCGTCGGCCACGCCGCCGAGCAGGTCACCGCGCACCTGAACGCCGGCGACGGCCCCGTGCGCACCGCCTTCCAGGCCGAGCAGAACGGCACCGGGCACGCCGTCCGCATGGGGCTCGAAGAGCTCGGCGGGGCCGTCGAGGGCACCGTGATCGTCGTCTGCGGCGACACCCCGCTGCTGTCCGGCGAGACGCTCGGCGCGCTCACCGCCACCCACTCCACCGACGCCAACGCGGTCACCGTGCTGAGCGCCGAGGTCCCGGACTCCACCGGCTACGGGCGCATCGTGCGCGACCCCGCCACCGGTGCGGTCACCGAGATCGTCGAGCACAAGGACGCCACCGACGCGCAGCGGGCGATCCGGGAGATCAACTCCGGGGTGTTCGCGTTCGACGGGCGGCTGCTGGCCGACGCGCTGGGCAAGGTGCGTACGGACAACAGCCAGGGCGAGGAGTACCTCACCGACGTGCTCTCCATCCTGCGCGAGGCCGGGCACCGGGTCGGGGCGTCCGTGGCGGGCGATCACCGCGAGATCCTCGGCATCAACAACCGGCTCCAGCTGGCCGAGGCACGCCGGCTGCTGAACGAGCGGCTGCTGGAGCGGGCGATGCTCGCGGGGGTGACCGTGGTGGACCCGGCGTCCACGCTGATCGACGCGACGGTGACGTACGAGCGCGATGCGCTCGTGCATCCGGGGACCCAGCTGCTGGGAACCACGCACCTCGCGGAGGACAGTGAGGTGGGGCCGAACTCGCGGATCGAGGACACCGTCGTCGGGGCCGGGGCCCGGGTGGACAACTCCGTGACGGACTCGGCCGAGGTCGGGGCGGGGGCGCTGGTCGGCCCGTTCGCCTATCTGCGGCCGGGGACGCGGCTGGGGACGAAGGCCAAGGCCGGTTCCTACGTGGAGATGAAGAACGCGACGATCGGGGAAGGGACGAAGGTCCCGCATCTGAGTTACGTCGGTGACGCGACGATCGGCGATCACACCAACATCGGTGCGGCGAGCGTCTTCGTGAACTACGACGGTGTGGCCAAGCACCACACGACGATCGGCTCTCACTGCCGTACCGGTTCGGACAATATGTTTGTGGCGCCCGTCACGGTCGGGGACGGGGTCTACACCGCCGCCGGGTCGGTCATCACGAAGGACGTGCCCGCCGGTTCGCTGGCCGTGGCGCGGGGCCAGCAGCGGAATATCGAGGGTTGGGTGGCCCGGAAGCGGCCGGGCAGCGCCGCCGCGCAGGCCGCTCAGGCGTCGTCGCAGGAGACCGACGGGCAAAGCTGACCGGAAACAGGTGCGCCGGTGACGGCGTACCGTGATAGATGCTCACCCATTTCGGCTGGCTCGTTGCACATCGGGACCTATGCGTGCAGCGCCAGATACACGTCTGAGGAGACTGTGCTGTGACCGGGATCAAGACGACCGGCGAGAAGAAACTGATGCTCTTCTCCGGCCGCGCCCACCCCGAGCTTGCCGAGGAGGTCGCCCATCAGCTGGGAGTCGGCCTCGTGCCGACGAAGGCCTTCGATTTCGCCAACGGTGAGATCTACGTGCGCTTCCAGGAGTCGGCACGTGGCGCGGACTGCTTCCTGATCCAGAGCCACACGGCTCCGATCAACAAGTGGATCATGGAGCAGCTGATCATGCTGGACGCGCTGAAGCGCGCTTCGGCCCGCTCCATCACGGTGATCGTGCCGTTCTACGGGTACGCCCGCCAGGACAAGAAGCACCGTGGCCGTGAGCCGATCTCGGCGCGCATGGTGGCGGACCTGATGGCGACGGCGGGTGCGGACCGGATCCTCACCGTCGATCTGCACACGGACCAGATCCAGGGCTTCTTCGACGGCCCGGTGGACCACCTGTTCGCGCTGCCGATCCTGGCGGACTACGTGGGTGCGAAGGTCGACCGTTCGAAGCTGACGATCGTGTCGCCGGACGCGGGCCGGGTCCGGGTCGCCGACCGTTGGTGCGACCGGCTGGACGCGCCGCTGGCGATCGTGCACAAGCGGCGTGACAAGGACGTGCCGAACCAGGTCTCCGTCCACGAGGTCGTGGGTAACGTCGAGGGCCGGGTCTGTGTGCTGGTCGACGACATGATCGACACCGGTGGCACGATCTGTGCCGCGGCGGACGCGCTGTTCGCGCACGGTGCGGAGGACGTCATCGTGACGGCGACGCACGGTGTGCTGTCGGGTCCGGCGGCGGACCGGCTGAAGAATTCGAAGGTGAGCGAGTTCGTGTTCACGGACACGCTGCCGACGCCGGGTGAGCTGGAGCTGGACAAGATCACGGTGCTGTCGATCGCGCCGACGATCGCGCGTGCGGTGCGTGAGGTGTTCGAGGACGGTTCGGTGACGAGCCTCTTCGAGGAACAGGGCTGACAGTGGTGCTGATCGCCCTCTGGTGATCCACTTTGGGGTGCGGCCTCCCCGCCGGGTAGACTCAGCGAGTTGCTCGGCGAGGGAGGCCGTACCTGTGGGTACGGCGGTCCGTTATCGACGCGCTCTTCGTAGCAGGCCTGTCGTGGGCCGGGTGACCGTTCGTGTTCCGTCTCCCGACGGCTCACCCATCTGACGAGGAGTGCAACCATGGCTGAGATCAAGCTCGCCACCGAGGTCCGTACCGAGTTCGGCAAGGGCGCTGCCCGCCGTATCCGTCGTGCCAACCAGGTTCCCGGCGTCGTCTACGGCCACGGTGCCGAGCCGGTCCACGTCGCGCTGCCGGGTCACGACCTGCTGCTGGCGCTGCGTACGGCCAACGTGCTGATCGGTCTGGAGATCGACGGCAAGGACGCGCTGGTGATCCCGAAGGCCGTGCAGCGTCACCCCCTCAAGGGCACCATCGAGCACGTCGACCTGCTGACCGTGAAGCGCGGCGAGAAGGTCGAGGTCGAGATCGCGGTGCACGCCGAGGGCGACCTGGCGCCGGGTGCGAACCTGCTGGAGTTCGTGCTGAACACGCTGCTCGTCGAGGCCGAGGCCACCCACATCCCCGAGTCCGTGACGGTCTCCGTCGCGGGTCTGGACGCCGGTGACTCGATCCAGGCCAAGGACATCACGCTGCCGAAGGGCTCCGTGCTCGCCGGTGACGAGGACGCCATCGTGATCCAGGTCGTCGCCGCGCAGGCGGAGGAGCCGGCCGCGGGCGAGGCCGCCGAGAGCACCGAGGCCTGAGCCTCACCGCTCGCCGTTCCACCTGCTTGACCGACGGGGTGGTGGTTTCCTTTCGGGGGAGCCGCCGCCCCGTTTGCCTGTGCCGTAGCCCTGATCCGTAGTCCTGAGCCGTATGCCGTAAGCCGTATGTGAGGAGACCGAGCGCTGATGTCCGACGCCACCGACCCCTGGCTCATCGTGGGCCTGGGCAATCCCGGTCCCGACTACGCGGCGAACCGGCACAATGTCGGGTTCATGGTCGTCGATCTGCTGGCCGAGCGGATCGGCGGGAAGTTCAAGCGGGCGCAGAAGGCGCAGGCGCAGGTCGTGGAGGGGCGGATCGGCCCGCCGGGTCCGGCGAGCCGCCGGGTGGTCCTGGTGAAGCCGATGTCGTACATGAACCTGTCGGGGGGGCCGGTGACGGCGCTGCGGGACTTCTACAAGGTGCCGACGGATCATGTGGTGGCGGTGCATGACGAGCTGGATGTCGATTACGGGATGCTGCGGCTGAAGCTGGGTGGCGGGGACAACGGGCACAACGGGCTGAAGTCGATGACGAAGTCGATGGGTCCGGACTATCACCGGGTGCGGTTCGGGATCGGGCGGCCGCCGGGGCGGATGCAGGTCGCGGATTTCGTGTTGAAGGACTTCTCGTCGACCGAGCGCAAGGAGCTGGCGTTCCTGGTGGACCGGTCGGCGGATGCGGTGGAGTGTCTGCTGGCGGAGGGGCTGGAGCGGGCGCAGAGCGCGTACAACTCCTGAGGGCCGTGCCCGGGTCTCCGCGTTCCTCCGCCGTGTACGACTCCTGACATTTCTGGTGCTGGTGGGGCGTTTTTCGGCCACGGGTTGACCAGGGGTGCGGGTCTGGCCAAGGATCGGCCCCCATGAAGCGGAGCTCTTCCCACCGTGCGGCGGTCGCGGGCCGTCGGGCGGCCATGGGGCTGGTCGCCCTGGTGCTGCTGGTCGCGGGTGCGTGGTCGTCGTGGGACACCGCGCACCACATCGTTCTGGCCAAGGGCCGTGACCACGGCACGGTGACGGTGACGGGGTGCGGCGAGGAGACGTGCACCGGTTCGTACGAGCCGGACGCGGTGTCGCGGGAGCGCCCGCGGGTGACCGTGGGCCGGTCGGTCGCGGCGCGGGAGGGGGATCGTTTCCCCGTGGTGGTGAAGCCCGGTACCGATGCGGTGGTCCGCACGGGGTTGCCGGGCTTTCTGCATGCCTGGGTGCCGTTGGGCGGGGCGATGGTGCTGGCCGCGTTCGTGATCGGCGGCGGGCTGCGGTTGGCGCGGACGGCGTGGGGTGTCGGTACGGCGGGGGCGGTCCTGCTGGTGGCGACGTTCGTCGCGCTGTAGCGGGACCGCCCCGGCCGGTCTTGGCCGTCTGCGTCCGTCGTGCGGTCAGCCGGTGTTGCGCAGGCCTGCCGCGACGCCGTTGACGGTGAGCAGCAGGGCGCGGGCGAGCAGCGGGTCGGGCTCTTCGCCGCGGGTCGCGGCCTGGCGCTGGCGGGCGAGCAGGGAGACCTGGAGGTAGGAGATCGGGTCCAGGTAGGCGTCGCGGATGGAGAACGTCTGCTGGAGCGCCGGGCTGGTGCCGAGCAGTTCGGTGGAGCCGGTGGCCTTGAGGACTTCCCTGACGGTCAGCGCGTGCTCGGCCTCGATGGCGTCGAAGACGTGCTTCAGCTCGTCGGGGACGAGCGTGTCGACGTAGTGCCGGGCGATGCGCAGGTCGGTCTTGGCGAGCGTCATCTCCACGTTGGAGAGGAAGTTCCGGAAGAAGTGCCAGTGTTCGTGCATCTCGTCGAGGACGGTGTCGAGTCCGGCTTCGCGCAGGGCCTTGAGGCCGGAGCCGACGCCGTACCAGCCGGGGACGATCTGGCGGGACTGGGTCCAGCCGAACACCCATGGGATGGCGCGCAGGCCGTCGAGTGAGACGCCGGAGCCGGGGCGGCGGGAGGGCCGTGAGCCCAGGTGCAGGTCGGCGAGCTGGTCCACCGGGGTGGAAGCGAGGAAGTACGCCGGGAGGTCGGGGTCCTGGACGAGCTTGCGGTAGGCGTCGTGGGCGGCGTCGGAGACGGTGTCCATGGCCGCGTCCCAGCGGGCGAGTGATTCGTCGGACTGGCGGGGCGCGGTGTGCAGGGCGGAGGCCTGGAGGGTGGCGGCGACGGTCAGTTCGAGGTTCTCGCGGGCGAGGGCGGGGATGAGGTACTTGTCGGAGATGACCTCGCCCTGCTCGGTCACCTTGATCTCGCCTTCCAGGGTTCCCCAGGGCTGGGCGAGGATCGCGTCGTGGGAGGGGCCGCCGCCGCGGCCGACGGTGCCGCCGCGGCCGTGGAAGAGGCGCAGGCGTACGCCGTAGCGGTGGGCGACGTCGCGGAGGCGTCGCTGGGCGCGGTGGATCTCCCACTGGGAGGTGGTGATGCCGCCGAACTTGGAGGAGTCGCTGTAGCCGAGCATGACCTCCTGGACGTCGCCGCGGAGCGAGACGAGGCGGCGGTAGGAGGGGTCGGCGAGCATCTCGTCGAGGATGACGTCGGCGGCCTTGAGCTCGTCGGTGGTCTCCAGGAGCGGGACGATGCCGATCTTGGCCCAGCCGGCGTGGAGGTCGACGAGTCCGGCCTCGCGGGCGAGGACGGCGGCGGCGAAGACGTCGTCGGCGCCCTGGCACATCGAGATGATGTAGGACTCGATGACTTCGGGGCCGAAGCGTTCGAAGGCCTGCTTGATGGTGTGGAAGACGCCGAGGGTCTTCTCGCCGGCGGCGTCGAGGGGGGCCGGGGTGGGGGCGAGGGGCCGGCGGGAGCGGAGTTCCTTGGCGAGGAGCTTCTGCCGGTAGTCGCGGGGCATGTCGGCGTAGCGCCAGGATTCCTCGCCGAGCCGGTCGAAGAGCTGGCCGAGGGCGTGGTGGTGGGCGTCGGCGTGTTCGCGTACGTCCATGGTGGCGAGCTGGAGGCCGAAGGCGGCCAGGGTGCGGATGGTGCGGTCCATCCGGCCGTCGGCGAAGAGGCCGCCCTTGTGCGCGCGCAGGGAGGTCTGGATGAGCTCCAGGTCGGTGATGAGTTCGGCGGTGCCGAGGTAATCGCAGCCGGGGCGGTGGGGGGTGCCTTCGGCGAGGCGCTCGCGGGTGTTGACGAGCTTCTGCCGGATGCAGGTGGCCTTGAGGCGGTAGGGCTCCTCGGCGTTGAGCCGCTTGTAGCGGGGGCTGATGCCGGGGAGGCGTTCCAGGTCGGCCTGGAGGGAGGTGAGGAGTTCCTCGGTGGCTCCGGCGTAGCGGATGGAGTTGGAGAGGAGGCCGCGGAGGTGGTCGATCATCTCCAGGGCGTCGGTGATGCCGTGTTCGTGCTGGAGGATCAGGACGTCCCAGGTGACGGCGGGCGTCACGTTGGGGTTGCCGTCGCGGTCGCCGCCGATCCAGGTGCCGAAGGTGAGGGGGCGGGTGCCGGCGGGGAGTTCGACGCCGACGCGCTCCAGTTCGGCGGCGAGGTCCTCCAGGACGTCGCCCACCGCGTTGGCGTGGAGCTCGTCGAGGTAGTAGATGGCGTTGCGGGCCTCGTCGGCGGGCTCCGGGCGGACGACGCGGAGTTCGTCGGTCTGCCAGATGAGGTCGATGTTCTCGGCGAGGCGGAGGTCGAGGCGGCGGCGGTCGGCCTCGATGACCGGGGTTTCCAGGAGGGCCGCGATGCGGCGCAGCTTGTTGAGGACCGAGCGGCGGGCGGCCTCGGTGGGGTGTGCGGTGAAGACGGGGCGGACGTTGAGGTTCTTGACCGTTTCGCGCAAGTGCTCGGGGTCGGCGTCCTTGAGGCGGTCGGCGGTGCGGGCCAGCAGGCCGCCCTCGGCGGAGCGGCGGTCTCGCATCTCGTGGGCGCGGTGGACCTGCTCGGTGACGTTGGCGAGGTGGAAGTAGGTGGAGAAGGCGCGCACGAGCTGTGCGGCGGTCTCCAGGTCCGTGTCGCCGAGGAGCTCGGCGGCGGCCTCGCCGTCGGTGCGGGTCAGGGCGCGGACCCGCTCGACGAGGTCGAGGAGTTCTTGGCCCTCCTGGCGTACGAGGGTCTCGCCGAGGAGGTCGCCGAGGCGGCGGATGTCGGCGCGCAGCGCGGGGCTGGCGGCAGGGGTCTGGTCGGCACTGCTCACAGTGTGCGGCTCCTTGCAGTGAATGAGGAGGTGCGTTCGCTTCGCCGTCCCCACGTGGGTGGTGGTGGGGCGGGTGGCGGGGTCCGGGGCCCTGCGGCTGGCAGCGGTGCTGTCGCCACGCCCCGACGAGCGGGTGCGGACCGCGCTGTCCGACGCTCTCAGGATAGGTGTCGTCGCAGGCGGCGTGTCGGTTGCCCCGGCGGGGGTCGCGGTCGCCGCCCGGGACACCCGGGCCTCTACCTGCCTACCCCGTGGGCGGGCGGGCTACCGCGTGGGACGGGTTGGAGCGGCCTCTCGTGTTGTGGGGCCCGTCACTGCCATACTTACCAAGCCGTAGGTTACGGAACCGTAGCCACGGTCGTCCTGGTACTGCTCTCTCACCCTCCGAGGTGTCCCCCTTATGCCGAGCACTCCCCATGCTCCCCGTGTGATCGACGAGACCGTGCCGCCCGGTGCCGCCGGGGCTTCGCTGCCCCCCGCCACGCTGGGCGGCGACAAGAAGCGGTCGGTCGAGCAGTTCGCGTTGCTGGCGTTCATCGTGGTGCCGTTCGTGGCTCTGGTCGCGGCGGTGCCGCTGGCGTGGGGCTGGGGGGTGAGCTGGCTGGACGTGGGTCTGCTGGTGGCGATGTACTTCATCGGCTGCCACGGGATCACGATCGGTTTCCACCGCTATTTCACGCATGGTTCGTTCAGGGCGAAGCGGCCGTTGCGGATCGCGCTGGCCGTGGCGGGTTCGCTGGCGGTGGAGGGGCCGCTGGTGCGGTGGGTGGCCGATCACCGCAAGCATCACCGGTTCTCGGACGCGGAGGGCGATCCGCATTCGCCGTGGCGGTTCGGGGAGAGCCTGCCGGCCCTGATGAAGGGGTTGTGGTGGGCGCACATCGCATGGATGTTCGATGAGGAGCGGACGCCTCAGCAGAATTACGCACCCGATCTGATCAAGGACCCGGCGATCCGGGGGATCTCACGCCACTTCCTCTCCTTCACGATCGTCTCGCTGGCGGTTCCGCCGCTGGTCGGCGGCCTGGTGACGATGTCGTGGTGGGGTGCGGCGACGGCGTTCTTCTGGGGTTCGCTGGTGCGGGTGGCGCTGCTGCACCATGTGACGTGGTCGATCAACTCGATCTGTCACGCGGTGGGCAAGCGGCCCTTCAAGTCCCGTGACCGGTCGGGGAACGTGTGGTGGCTGGCGGTGCTGTCGTGCGGCGAGTCGTGGCACAACCTGCACCACGCGGACCCGACGAGCGCCCGGCACGGTGTGATGCGGGGGCAGATCGACTCCAGCGCCCGGCTGATCCGCTGGTTCGAGAAGCTGGGCTGGGCCACGGATGTGCGGTGGCCCGATGCCGCGCGTATCGACTCCCGGCGCACGTCCGTACCGGCCGAGGCGGCATGATTGACGACGTGGCGACCGACGGCAGCACGAGCAGCGAGAAGAGCAGGCCTTCGCCCTCCCGCCGGGCCCGGCGGGTCCGGATGACGGGCAAGGAGCGCCGCGAGCAACTGCTGGACATCGGGCGTGCGCTGTTCGCCGACAAGGGCTTCGAGGGCACGTCGGTGGAGGAGATCGCGGCGCGTGCCGGGGTGTCCAAGCCGGTGGTGTACGAGCACTTCGGCGGCAAGGAGGGCCTGTACGCCGTGGTGGTCGACCGCGAGATGCGTCAGCTGCTGGACATGGTGACGGGGGCGTTGACGGCGGGCCACCCGCGCGAGCTGCTGGAGCAGGCGGCGTTCGCGCTGCTGGACTACATCGAGTCGTACACGGACGGTTTCCGGATCCTGGTGCGGGATTCGCCGGTGGCGCAGTCGACGGGGACGTTCGCGTCGCTGATCAGCGACATCGCCACGCAGGTGGAGGACATCCTGGGCCTGGAGTTCAAGGCCCGGGGTTTTGATCCGAAGCTGGCCCCGCTGTACGCGCAGGCGCTGGTGGGGATGGTGGCGCTGACGGGCCAGTGGTGGCTGGACGTGCGCAAGCCGGAGAAGGCGGAGGTCGCCGCCCATCTGGTGAATCTGTGCTGGCACGGGCTGGAGAACCTGGAGGCGAGGCCGCGGCTGATAGGGCACCGGAAGAACTGATCGTGTCACCCTTCCCTTGTTCGTCACCCGTTGTGATGACGGGTGCGGATTTCCCGCCGTAGGGTGGTCGGGAGGGCAGAGGATTCGTCCATGGGAGGAACCATGACCGCCGAGCCGACCACCGCGCACAGCTCCCGCTGGCCGGTGCCCCCGCAGGACGGATACACCGTGGACGATCTGTTCACGCTGCCCGATCTCCCGCCGCACACAGAGCTGATCGACGGGAGCCTGGTTTTCGTGAGTCCGCAGCGAGACTTTCACAGCACGATGATCGATCTGCTGGTGACGGGACTGCGCAGTACGGCACCGCCGGAGGTGAAGGTCCGCCGTGAGATGACCGTGGTGCTGGACCGGCGCAATGGCCCCGAGCCGGACATCTCCGTCGTTCGGGCCGAGGCCATCACCGGACTGGACGTGACCCGGTATCAGGCCGCCGACGTCCTCCTCGCCGTAGAAGTCGTCTCCCCCGACTCCGAGGCCCGCGACCGCGAGGCCAAGCCGCACAAGTACGCGACGGCGGGGATCCCGCACTTCTGGCTCGTCGAGATGACCGGCACCGACCAGCACCCGGTCGTACGGGTCTACGAGCTGGACCCGGTGACGAAAGCGTACGCGCTGACCGGGATCCACCACGACCGGCTGAAGACGGGTGTGCCGTTCCCGGTGGACATCGACATCTCGGCGGACGCGCTCAAGGAGCTGTAGGGCCTGTCGGTCACGCGTCCGGTTCCAGGAACTCCAGCCGGTTGCCGACCGGGTCGTGGGCGTAGAAGCGGCGGTGGCCGGGGAGGGCCCCGTCCCACTCGACGTCGACGCCGTGGGTCTCCAGGCGGGCGGCGTACTCCACGATCCCCGTCACGCGCAGGCCCGGGTGGGCTTTCTTCGCGGGGCGGAAGTCCTCCTCCACGCCCAGGTGGAGCTGGACCGGGCCGGAGGTGAACCAGCAGCCGCCGCAGGCGGCGAGCACGGGGGGTTTCGGGGTCTCGGTCATGCCCAGGGCGTCGGCGTAGAAGGCGCGCAGGGCGTCCTCGGAGCCGGGCGGGGCGGCGAGCTGTACGTGGTCGACGGCGGCGAGACCGGCAGCGGCGGGCATCACTTCTCCTTGCGGGCGACGGCGAAGATGCGGCGGAACGGGAAGACCGTGCCGTACGGGCCGGGCGGGTAGGCCTCGCGGAGCAGGTCGCGGTATTCGGTGGTGAACGCGTCGCGGGCCTCGGGGTCGTCGGCGAGGGCGGTGAGGACGGGGCGCAGGGCGGTGCCCTTGACCCAGTCGAGGACCGCGTCGTCGCCGTGGAGGGTCTGGAGGTAGGTGGTCTCCCAGACGTCGGCCGTGCAGCCGAGGTCCCGGAGGCGGGTGAGGTAGTCGGTGGGTTCCAGGGCGGCGGCGGTGCGGTCGCCGATGCCGTGGAGCAGGGGGCGCCAGCGGTCGGATGCGCGGAGGCCGGCCAGGAGGGTGTGGCTGGGGGCGGTGAAGTTGCCGGGGATCTGGAAGGCGAGGGTTCCGCCGGGTGCGAGGGCGTCGAGCCAGCGGGGGAAGTGTCCGGCGTGGCCGGGGATCCACTGGAGTGCGGAGGTGGAGACGATCAGGCCGTACGTCTGGGTGGGGTCCCAGGTCACGGCGTCGGCCTCGGCGAAGTCGAGCAGGGGCGGCCGGGCGTGGGCGGCGGCTTCGGCGAGCATCTCGCGCGAGGTGTCGTAGCCGGTGATCCGGGCGTTCGGCCAGCGGTCCGCGAGGAGGGCGGTGACGTTTCCCGCGCCGCAGCCGAGGTCGGCGATGCGGGGTGCGGGGTGGCCGGGCAGGTCACCGATGCGGGCCAGGAGGTCGTGGAAGGGGCGGGTCCGGTGGTCCGCGTGACGCAGGTACTGCTGCGGGTCCCAGGCGGGCCGGTCAGGTGCGGTCATGGGAACAGGATCACGCCAAGAATCTCTTGATGTCAAGACACTTGAATTCAAGAGACTTCACATCGAGGGACCCTCTACACTGATCGACATGGAGGACGAGGTCGACCGACTGGTCGCTGCATGGCGCCGAGAGCGCCCCGACCTCGACGTGGAACCACTCGAGGTGCTCAGTCGCGTCTCCCGCCTGGCACGCCACCTCGACCGGGCCCGCCGCATAGCCTTCTCCGAGCACAACCTGGAGCCGTGGGAGTTCGACGTGCTGACGTCGCTGCGCCGGGCCGGCGCCCCGTACCAGCTCTCCCCCGGACAGCTACTCACCCAGACCCTGGTCACCTCGGGCACGATGACCAACCGCATCGACCGCCTGACCAAGAAGAACCTCGTCGAGCGGCTGCCCGACCCGAGCGACCGGCGCGGCGTCCTCGTCCGGCTCACGGCCGAGGGGCGCGACAAGGCCGACCAGTCGCTGGCCGGGCTGCTCGACCAGGAGCGGGCCATCCTCGGTGAGCTTTCCCGCCAACAGCGGGGCGAACTGGCCGGGCTACTGCGCCAGTTGACCGCCCCGTTCGACAACATCCCCTAGAGAGTGCTCGGCGGGGCCGACCCCCGCCCGACGGGCCAGCGCCACCGCGGCCAGCGTCGAGTGCACACCGAGCTTGCCCAGCACGTTCTGCATATGGGTGCGGACCGTGTGCGGGGACAGGAACAGCCGCTCGGCGACCGCCTTGCGGCCGAGTCCCGCCACCATGCAGCGCAGCACCTCGCACTCCCGGGGCGTCAGCGACTCCACCAGCCGCTCACTCTCGGTGCGGTGCTTGCGGGCGGCGGTCAGCTCCCGCAGTACGCCGGTGAGCAGGGCGGGCGGCAGATGCGTCTCGTCGCGCAGCACGCCCCGCACCACCGACAGCAGCCGTTGCAGCGAGCAGTCCTTGGCCACCCAGCCCGAGGCGCCCGCCTGGAGTGCCCGGGCCGCGGCCCTCGGGTCGTCCTTCTCGGCGAGCACCACCGACCGCACGTCGGGCCGGTTCGAGCGGACCCCGGCGACCAGCGAGATGCCGTCGACGACGCCCCCCTCCTCCGGCCGGGGCACGGGTACGGCGTGCGCACCGCCGGTCGTCAGGGCGCCCAACTCAGCGTCCACCAGCAGCACGTCGTAACCGCGCCCCTCGGTGGCCGCGCGCTCCAGAGCGCGCAGCGCGGCCGGGCCGCTGCCCGCGGCGGAGACGTCCACGTCCGGTTCGGCCGCGAGGGCCGCCGCGAGCGACTCGGCGAAGATGCGGTGGTCGTCGACCACCAGAACCCGGATACGCGTCACAGAACCCCCATCGGTGGGGGCGGACAGCTGCGGGTACGGCGCCCGAAGGCCTCTGTGCGGCCCGCCGCGCTCCGGCCGCCGCCGTCGCACCGCCTGCCGCACTGCCCCGGGCGCCGTACCCGGCTCTCTCGCTCCCCTGAATCGGCACCGGCCCCCACCGGTGCTGAGCATCAGCGTACGGGCGGTGGCCACAGGGGGAAGGCGATTCACCGAACTGGTTGCCGGTGGGTCTTAGGGGGTGGGTCTTAGCCTTGATCCACCGAAGTGGTTTGAGTGTGATCTTCTGATCGGTTTCTGGGCCGGTTCGGGTCGGTGGCTGGGTATGGGCAGGTTGTATCCGCTGGTTTGCCCAGCTTTTCCACGGTGTGGTTCCGGTCGGGCCCTTGCGGGCGGGTGGACGGGGGCTGTTCGTGTCAGCCGGGTGGCCCGTGGGCGGTGTCGAGCAGGTGTGTCCAGGCGTGCTGCCAGGGCCAGTTGCGTGGCAGGTGCAGGGTGATGCGCCGTGCTGAGCGGGCGATCCGGGCCGGAACGTGGACGAGGTGGGTGCGGATCGTGGTGGTGGTGGCCCTGGCGTGGAACGTGGAGGCCAGCGCGCCGGCGGCCCGCAGCAGGTTGTAGGTCATCGCCCACAGCGTGAGCCAGGCGGCGTTGGCGTTGAAGTTTCCGGACGGAAGGTGGGCCAGAGCCCCGGCTTTGCTGTCGGCGATGACCTGCTCGATGACGGCGTGGTGACGGTGTTCCTGCTCGGCCTGGAGCGTCGGGGCGGGCTGGTCGGTGAAGAACGGGTGGTAGCGCCAGACGGGAAACAACTCGCCCTGTTCGCCCACAACGGCGGGTTTGGCCAGGTCACGGACCCGGCGCACGATCAGCCGGGCGGTGACCCGTTCGCTCTTCTTGCGGCCGGTGAACGCGGTGTAGGCGGGTATCTCGGCGACTTCGGCGTTGGAGATGAGTTCGCCGGTCTCCGGGTCGGGCACCGCGGTGGGGTAGGTGATCTGCTGCCATGCCCCGTCGGGAATGCCCAGGACGGCCCGTTTGATGGAGGGGTTCATCCCGCAGGTGATCGAAAAGCGGGCTCCGGCCCGGCGGCAGGCGGCGATCACCCCGCCGTTGTAGAACTGCGAGTCCGCTCGCAGGATCCGGGTGCCGGTGCAGCCCGCCTCGGCGGCGGTGGCGAGTGCCTCGCTGACGAATTTCGGGGCTCCACGGGAATCGGCTGCCTTGCCGCGGCGCATCCGTACTGCGGCGATCACCGGGCGCGACTGTGGGGTGCAGATCGTGGCGAGCAGGGGGTGCATGGTGCGGATGCCCTTGAACCGGCCGTACTCGGCGCCCTGCTTGGCCCGGCCGTAGACCCGTTTGTGGGTGGAGTCGACGTCGATGAACGCCGTCGTGCCGGAGCCGGGCAGCAGGGGGGTGTGGGCGGCCAGACCGGCGAGGAACCTGCGGTGGACGGCGTGGAGTTGGAGTGCGTGGCCGTGGGTGAACGCGCGGAGGAACGTGCCCAGCGTGGACGGCGCGCGGATCCCCCGGAACAGGGCCGGCATCGCACCGTGCCGCAGCACGTGGAGGTCGTCGATACTGTCCGCCCCCGCCGCCATGCCGGCCACGATGCTGCTGACCTTGGCACCCGCCGCGGCCCCCGCGCCGTTCGCTGTCCCGGTCAGCCTCACCTTCTGGGCCACCAGACGCGAAAGACCACACCGCTCGGCCAGCCGCATCACCGGAACCAGCCCGGCCAGCGCGACCAGATTCGGATCATCGAACGCAGCGGAGACCGCCGCCGGCGTATGGGAAACTTGCATCTCGGAAGTGCCTTGCCGATCGTGCGTGCTGGAAGCCTGAAGAACTCCCATCATCACAGGTCACAAGGCACTTCCTCGTTTCCGGAAGAGTCATCCACAGACATCACGTCGGTGGATCAAGG
>NZ_NEUE01000267.1 GCF_002910905.1 Streptomyces sp. SM11
GTGGCCGCGGAACGCGGACCGGGTACGGGACGGGGGGTCGGCGCGGTGCGGCCGGCGGCCGGAGTGACGCGGGGACCCTGGGCGCTCTCGGGAATCTGAGGCTCCTCGGAGATCAGAGGCATGAAGGTGGTCTGTGGCGGACGCCGATGTCGTCGGCGTCGGTAAAGGGCGCGTGTGCGCGATCAGAATTCGAAGCCGAGCTGGCCCCCGCTTTCGAGTGCGGCCGCCTCGGCGGAAAAACGGACCTTCTTCAGGTGCTGCCACCGGGGCAGCGCGTCCAGATACGCCCAGGAGAGGCGGTGATGGGCCGTGGGCCCCCGCTCCTCCAGCGCGGCCCGGTGCACGGGCGAGGGATACCCCGCGTTGGCACCGAAGGCAAAGTCGGTGTAGTCGTCGGACGCGGCGCCCAGCTCGGCCATCATCCGGTCACGGTGCACCTTGGCGATCACCGAGGCCGCCGCGACCGCGATACAGGACTGGTCGCCCTTGATCACGGTACGGACCTTCCAGGGAGCGCCCAGATAGTCGTGCTTGCCGTCGAGGATCACCGCGTCGGGCCGTACCGGCAACCCGTCCAGGGCCCGCACGGCGGCGAGCCGCAGGGCTGCGGTCATTCCGAGGTCGTCGATCTCCTGCGGCGAGGCGTCGCCCAGTGCGTGGGCGGTGACCCAGCTCTCCAGTACGGGAGCGAGTTCGGCACGCCGCCGGGGGGTCAACAGCTTGGAATCGGTGAGGCCTTCGGGCGGGCGGCGGAGGCCGGTGACCGCGGCACACACGGTGACGGGTCCGGCCCACGCACCGCGTCCGACCTCATCGACACCGGCGACGGTCCTGGCACCGGTGGTAGCGCGAAGCGAGCGCTCGACGGTGTGCGTGGGAGGTTCGTACGGCATGGCGCCAGCCAGCGTACGCCGAGAGCCACGGCAGCAACACCCCGGGGCTCCGTACATCCCGCGAATCAACCACCGGAGGCAGGTTCGAGACCCCCGCGGGCCCCTGAATCCGCGGGCTCAGCAGGGCCGTCGGCTCGGAGGGGCCATGCTGAGTGGGCCAGTCGGCTCAGTACGGGTCGTAGCCGTCCGGCTCGTATCCGTCGTGGGAGCCGCCCCTGCCCACGCCGTAGCAGTCGCGGCCGTCGCCCTTCGCCGGGCGCTTCTCCAGGATCTCCTTCGCCCGCGCCTCTCCCCAGCTGGTCGCGTACCAGGGGGTGTCGGCGTGGAGGACCTCGTTCTGGATGATCCGCAGCGCACAGGAGCGTTCCGGTTCGGGCAGCCGGTCCAGGGCCGCTACGGCGTCGGCGGACAGGTCCTTGACGTAGTCGATGTCGATGGCGGTCGACTTGCCGTCCTCGAAGCGCTGGACGTTCTGCTCGGCGACCAGTCCGTCCGGCGAGAGCAGCCCGAAGGCCAGGACCCCGGCGGCCGCACTCACCGCGATGGCCCGCGGCAGGAACCGGGCCCCGAAGACCCCGGCCGCCAGGATCAGGACCAGCACCACCCCGAGCCAGAGCTCCATCGCGGCCACGGATATCCGGAGCCTGGTCAGACCGTACTCGTCGACGTACAGGTCCATGCGGCGCAGCGCGGAGGCGACCACGACGAGGGTGAGCACGCACAGGGTGCCGAGGACGGCACGCACCAGCGTCCGGTCCCGGGTGCCGCCACGCGGCGCCCAGCGCAGCGCCAGGGCGATCACGAGGAGGGTGAGCAGGGTGGCCCACAGCAGCTGCCAGAAGCCCTGGCGGGCGTACTCGGCGTGATCGAGCCCGGTCTCCGCCCGCACCTTGTCGTAGCCCCCGAGGAGAACGACGAGCTGGAGGGTGATGAACGCGGCGAAGAGCAGGTTGAGCACGATCAGCGGTAGGGCCCACTCGGCCCGTCCCCGGGGTTTGCCGGGCCCGACGGTGAGCCCGTCCCAGCGCACCGGGGCCGCTGCGGCGTACGCGGCGGCGAGCGCGCCGGCCAGCCCGAGTGCGAACAGGAAGATCCGCCACGGTCCATCGCCGACCGAGGCGTCGGGCAGGAGACTGCCCAGCAGGTCGGCGAACGCGGCGTCCGCGCTGGCGAACAGGGTTCCGAACACCACCAGCAGCACGAGGGCCACCGCCGTGGTGCGCAGGGCGGCGCCCCAGCGCGCCCGGGAACCGTCGGCCCGTGCGCGGATCCCCCGTACACCCCAGATGATGCCGGGGACGACCGAGTCGAACAGGCCAAGCGAGCCGATCAGCACGCCCAGCCAGCTGCGGCTGCCGTGCAACGCCAGCGAGCCGAGCGCGAAGGCCGACACGACGGCGAGGAAGGTGGGCCAGCCCGCGTCCCGGAGCGCAGGCACCGCGAGCAGCGCGAGCCCTCCCACCGCCCAGGTCGCGGTCCAGGGCCGCAGCCGGCGGCCTGCCGAACGCGCGGCGAAGTACGCGGCCAGCGCGGCGGGCACCGCCACGATCAGGAGGTTCACCCCGAGCCCCTCGCCGAGGAAGAGCGCGCTCAGGACGGCGGTGGCCAGGACCGACCAGAGCACGGCGGGGCGGATCAGGGGCGGAGCGGGCGGCCGGAGCCGGGCCGTCACACCGTCGTCCTCGGCGCCGGGCGCCCCCGCGGCGTACTGCCAGGGGCTGCCCGGCCGCGCGGCACCCGTTGCCTGCACACCGCCGGCCCGCTCACCGGACGACGGCGGCTCGGACGGCGTCGACTCGGAGGACTGTGCCGTGTTCGATGCCGGTGTTCCGGCGGCTTCGGAGGCCGCCACCGGTTCCGGTGGTTCCGGTGGCCGGATCGTACCGGCTTGCCTTGACTTCTTCGGCGGTCTGGACGCCTCGGACGGCTGATCGGACATTGGGACCCCTCCCCCACCGGGTCCACGCGCGGCCCGGGGCCGAACGCGTGTCCCGGCGTCTCATTCGGCGCACGCCCTCAAGATCAACCAGGGACGGCGTGAGCGAAAGGGTAATCCCGAACTCGCGTTCGTAAACGCTTCACGGGCACGCGGAGTGCCCCTGTGGCAGGACCGTGACAGACGACCGCCGCCCGGGAGCGAGGGGCGGCGGTCAGGGGTCAGCGAAGGGGCCTGACCGGGTCAACGCAGGTACGGGGTCAGCCACGCCGGAGGTCCCTCCGTCTGTACCAGCCAGTCGGCAGGCGGCGCTCCGGCCTCCCCCGAGGCGACGACACCGCCGACGATGGCGCACGTCGTGTCGACGTCGCCTCCCGCCTGGGCCGTGACCCAGAACGCCTCCTCGTAGTCCCCGAGGCTTCTGGCGGCCGACCAGAGTGCGAACGGCACGGTGTCGTGGGCACTGGTGCGGCGGCCGTTGCCGAGGACCGCGGCGACCGTCCCGGCGTCCCGGTAGTCCAGCATGTCGCGGGCCCGGCGCAGCCCCGCGCCGACGGCGCTGCGGGGCACGAGCGCGATGACGCCGTCGAGGAGGTCCTCGGGGCCCGGCGGTCCGCCTGGGGCGGCGGCGAGCGACGCGGCGGCGGCGACGGCCATCGCACCGACGACGGCCTCGCGGTGCTGATGCGTGGTGTACGAGGAGATCTCCGCCTGATGCGTGGCCTGCTCCGGATCGTCCGCGTACCAGGCGCCGAGCGGGGCGATACGCATCGCCGAACCGTTGCCCCAGGAGCCCTGGCCCTGGAAGAGCGCCGAGGACAGTTCCCGCCAGTCGCCGCCCTCCCGTACGAGCCTGAGGAGCCGGTTGACGGCGGGGCCGTAGCCCCGGTCGAAGTCGTGGTGCTCGGCGAAGGAGCGGGCGAGCGCGTCCTGGTCGATGCGGCCGTGCGCGGTGAGCACGGCCAGGACCGAGCAGGCCATCTCGGTGTCGTCGGTCCACTGCCAGGGCCCGGGCGGCAGGGCCCGCTGTTTCAGCAGGGGGTAGTTGGCCGGAACGAAGTACTGGGAGCCCAGGGCGTCTCCCACGGACAGCCCACGCAGGCTGGCCAGGGCGCGTTCGAAGCGCCGCTCGGAAGCAGAATCAGCGGTCATCGCCCTGCCACTCTATCCGGTGCGGCCGTAGGGCTCAGGAGTCCGCCAGCGCTGGAAGGGCCGGTCGAGGGTGTAGCGGCCGTTCTCGCCCAGCAGCAGGGTCCGCGTCTCGCCGTTGCCCGGGTTGGACAGCGACTCGAACTCCGCGACCGACCAGTGGAACCAGCGCATGCAGAACAGCCGCATCGTCAGTCCGTGGGTGACCAGCAGGACGTTCTCCGGGTGGTCCGGCTCCTCGAAGCTCCGGTGCAGGCTCTCCAGGAACGCCCCGACCCGGTCGTAGACGTCGGCGCCGGACTCGCCCTGGGCGAACCGGTAGAAGAAGTGCCCGTACGCGTCCCGGTAGGCCTTCTGCAGCCGTACGTCGTCACGGTCCTGCCAGTTGCCCCAGTCCTGCTCGCGCAGCCGGGGCTCCTCGCGGACCCGGACGCGTGCCGGGTCGATGCCGAAGGACCGGAACGTCTCGTGGGTGCGGCGGTACGGCGAGATGTAGACGCTCACCCGTTCCCCGCCGAACTGCTCGCGCAGTCCCTCCCCGGTCTCCCGGGCCTGCCGCAGACCTGTGTCGGTGAGCCGGAGCGCGTGGTCGGGCTCCCGCTCGTACACCGTGTCGTCGGCGTTGCCCTCGGACTCGCCGTGCCGGACAAGGACAATGCGCTGCGGTCGTGCCATGTCCCGAGCCTAAGGGCTTGCACGAGTGGTCGGGGCTGTGCGCGGCGCGCGGGCGCGGGTCACACCGTCCAGGACGGTTCCAGCTCCACGACGTCTCCCGTCAGCGCGATCACGTCCGTCTCGGTCTGCGCGCGGGCCGCCAGCCGCTCGGCCCCCGCCGCACGGTACTTGCCGCGCTCGGCGCTCGACTTCCACAGGGACAGCGCGAGGAACTCGTTGCCTGGCGCCTCGCCGAACACGCCACGCAGCATGCCGGGAGATCCGGCCATGGCGGGATTCCACACCTGCTTCTGCATCAGCACGAAGTGCTCGGCGCGCTCCTCGTGCACCCGGCTGTGCGCGACCCTGACCACGTCCGCCTCCGCGAAGTGGGGCTCGAATCCCGTCTTCACGTCGAAGCGGCGCTCGAAAAGCGTGACCTGCATATCGCGGAACATGCCCGACTGCCCGGCCGCCAGCCGGTCGTGCCCCCGGGCCATGAAGGAGTCGTAGAAGACGCGGTTCTCCCAGAAAGCGAAGACATGGGCGACGTCGGGGCGCGTTCGGCTCCACCCACCGCTCTGTCCTCTGAACCCCGGCTCGCCGAGCAGCCCCGCCCACTTCCGCTGTCCCCGTTCGAAACCATGACGGTCCACCACGGAACAGCGAATCCACTTCACCAACACCGCGCCATCGTACGGCGCGGAACGTGGCACGCGTCACGGTCCCGGGGAGTGCGCCCCGGCCGGTCGTTCCGCTCGCACGACGATCGTCATGGCGACGCTGCACGTCCATCCCCTGTTCGGTCGGGCTCGCGTCCGCCCGGCGCGTCCTCGCCTCGGGGGCCGGAAGGAGGACCTCGCCACCGTGGCCGCCCTCGCCGGGATCGAATGCCCCGAACGTCTGGTCGTGTCCATCGGGTTCGGGGTCGACACCCATCACGGGGTGAGCCACGGTCCGGTCCTGGAGAACTTCGCGGCGCTGGAGCGCGCGGGCGCGTATCAGGGGCGTTCTCCGTACCCCGTACGACCCGGGAGGGAGCACTGCTCCTCGACGCGGTCGCCCAAGCACAGGAGCAGACGCCCGCCGCGCGGGATTCCCCACTGAGGCACGAGTGGGGGCGCGGCCGGCGGATGGCCCGAATCCGCCGTCCGTGACCGGGGCAGTTGGTTCCGCGGCCGGTTCCGTACATGATCGGGTGAATCGTGTATCGGGTGATGAGAACGGTCCATGGGCCGTCGGCCGGGAGGGAAGCCCCTTGAGCACTTCGAACAAGGACATCGAGAAGGTCGAAGTACGGGTCAAATGGGATCCCAGCCCGCACGGGACGGCCCCCAACGACCTCGACATCATCGCGGCGACCTACCCGGCCGACGAGCCGTACGGCGCCCCCGCCTACCTGGTGCACTTCGACAGCCGCTCGCCGGACGGCACCATCACGCTGAACCGCGACAGCCGCACCGGCCAGGGTTTCGGCTTCGACGAGGTCATGACCATCGAGCTGGACCGGCTGGCGGAGAGGTACGGGCGGGTGGTGGTCGGTGTCGCCATCCAGCAGCGCGACGGCCACAAGACCTTCGGCGCCGTAGAGAGCACGGCGATGGAGATCGGCGAGGGTTACACGATCCTGGCCGAGAACGACTTCTCCGGCGTGGCGTGGGCGACCGCGGCGGTGATCGGGGAGTTCGTCCGCGAGGGCGCGGGGCCCTGGGGGTTCCGGTCGACGGTGCGCGGCTTCGACGGCGGCCCCGACGCCTTCACCGCGGTGATGGGAAGCCGGGCCCCGGAGGCGTGACATCGGCCATTTCCGGACAACCTGGTACGGGGGTCGGTGACCTGCCGAAGGGGACCGGCCGATGACCGGTCCCCTTCGTGAGCCGTACGTCAGCTACGGATGCGGGCTACGTCGCACGGGGCGTCCGACGTGGTTCCGCGTGTCCTCAGCTGCAGCCGCTCGTCGAGCCGCAGCCCTCGCAGATGTAGCAGGAGCCGGCGCGCTGCATCTTCGTACCGCAGGAGAAGCAGAGCGGGGCGTCGGCGCTGATGCCGAGCTGCATCTCGACCAGCTCGGCCGAGGTGTGCGCCGTCTTCGGCGCGGGCTTCACGGCGGGCTCCTGGGGAGCCGCCACCACCTTCAGGGGCTCGGCGTGGACCGGGGCCGGCCCGTCCGCGTCCAGGCCGTCCGACTCGAACGACGGCTCGTAGCTGCCGGTGTCCAGGTGCCGCTGACGCTCCTCGGCGGAGTGGATGCCGAGGGCCGAGCGGGTCTCGAAGGGCAGGAAGTCGAGCGCCAGGCGACGGAAGATGTAGTCGACGATCGACTGCGCCATCCGCACGTCCGGGTCGTCCGTCATACCGGCCGGCTCGAAGCGCATGTTGGTGAACTTCGAGACGTACGTCTCCAGCGGGACGCCGTACTGCAGACCGACCGAGACGGCGATGGAGAAGGCGTCCATCATGCCCGCTAGGGTCGAGCCCTGCTTGGACATCTTCAGGAAGACCTCGCCGAGACCGTCGTCCGGGTAGGAGTTGGCGGTCATGTAACCCTCGGCGCCGCCCACCGTGAAGGAGGTGGTGATGCCGGGACGGCCCTTGGGGAGGCGCTTGCGGACCGGGCGGTACTCGACGACCTTCTCGACCGCCGTACGGATGGTCTCCTCGGCCTTCGCGGTGACCTCTTCCTTCTCCTTGTCCTTGGTCTTGGCGGAGAGGGGCTGGCCGACCTTGCAGTTGTCGCGGTAGATCGCGAGCGCCTTGACGCCCAGCTTCCACGCCTCGAAGTAGACCTCTTCGACGTCCTCGACGGTGGCCGTCTCGGGCAGGTTCACCGTCTTGGAGAGCGCGCCGGAGATCCACGGCTGGATGGCCGCCATCATCCGGACGTGGCCCATCGCGGAGATGGAACGCTCGCCCATCGCGCAGTCGAAGACGCTGTAGTGCTCGGTCTTCAGACCGGGGGCGTCGACCACGTTGCCGTGGTCGGCGATGTGGGCGACGATCGCCTCGATCTGCTCCGGCTGGTAACCGAGACGGCGCAGTGCCTGCGGCACCGTGCCGTTGACGATCTGCATCGAGCCGCCGCCGACCAGCTTCTTGAACTTGACCAGGGCGAGGTCGGGCTCCAGACCGGTGGTGTCGCAGGACATCGCGAGACCGATGGTGCCGGTGGGCGCGATGACCGAGGCCTGCGCGTTACGGAAACCGTTCTTCGCGCCGAGCCGGATCACGTCCTGCCAGGCCTCCGTCGCGGCGGCCCAGACCGGCGAGTCGAGGTCGTCGACGTGGACGGCCTTGGCGTTGGCGTCGGAGTGCTGCTTCATGACGCGCTGGTGCGGATCGGCGTTGCGGGCGTAACCGTCGTACGGGCCGACGACCGCGGCCAGTTCGGCGGAGCGCCGGTAGGAGGTGCCGGTCATCAGCGAGGTGATGGCGCCGGCCAGGGCGCGGCCGCCCTCGCTGTCGTACGCGTGACCGGTCGCCATCAGCAGGGCGCCGAGGTTGGCGTAGCCGATGCCCAGCTGACGGTAGGCGCGGGTGTTCTCGCCGATCTTCTGCGTCGGGAAGTCCGCGAAGCAGATCGAGATGTCCATCGCGGTGATGACCAGCTCGACGACCTTGGCGAAGCGCTCGGACTCGAAGGACTGGTGGCCCAGGCCGTCGTCCTTGAGGAACTTCATCAGGTTCAGCGAGGCGAGGTTGCACGAGGTGTTGTCCAGGTGCATGTACTCGCTGCACGGGTTCGAGCCGTTGATCCGGCCGGACTCCGGGCAGGTGTGCCAGGCGTTGATGGTGTCGTCGTACTGGATGCCCGGGTCGGCGCAGGCCCAGGCGGCCTCGGCCATCTTGCGGAAGAGGGACTTGGCCTCGACCTCTTCGATGACGTCGCCGGTCATCCGGGCGCGCAGCCCGAACTTGCCGCCCGCCTCGACGGCCTTCATGAACTCGTCGTTCACCCGGACCGAGTTGTTGGCGTTCTGGTACTGGACGGACGTGATGTCGTCGCCGCCCAGGTCCATGTCGAAGCCCGCGTCGCGCAGGGCGCGGATCTTCTCCTCCTCCTTGACCTTGGTCTCGATGAAGTTCTCGATGTCGGGGTGGTCGACGTCGAGGATGACCATCTTGGCCGCGCGGCGGGTGGCGCCGCCCGACTTGATCGTTCCGGCGGACGCGTCGGCGCCGCGCATGAAGGAGACCGGGCCCGAGGCGTTGCCGCCGGAGGAGAGGAGCTCCTTGGAGGAGCGGATACGGGAGAGGTTCAGGCCGGCGCCGGAGCCGCCCTTGAAGATCATGCCCTCTTCCTTGTACCAGTCGAGGATCGACTCCATGGAGTCGTCGACGGCCAGGATGAAGCAGGCGGAGACCTGCTGCGGCTGGGGCGTGCCGACGTTGAACCAGACCGGGGAGTTGAAGCTGAAGACCTGGTGCAGGAGGGCGTACGCCAGCTCGTGCTCGAAGATCTCCGCGTCCGCGGGAGAGGCGAAGTAGCTGTTCTCCTCACCGGCCTTACGGTACGTCTTCACGATCCGGTCGATCAGCTGCTTGAGGCCGGTCTCGCGCTGCGGCGTACCGACGGCCCCGCGGAAGTACTTGCTGGTGACGATGTTGACCGCGTTCACCGACCAGAAGTCGGGGAACTCGACGCCACGCTGCTCGAAGTTGATCGAGCCGTCGCGCCAGTTGGTCATGACGACGTCACGGCGCTCCCACGCCACCTCGTCGTACGGGTGCACGCCGGGGTTGGTGTGGATACGCTCGATACGCAGACCCTTGCTCGCCTTGGCGCCCTTGGTGCGGGAACCTCGTGCCGGGCCGCTCGCCGTCTCTGTCATGCCGCCTCCCATATGTGGGCGAAAACGCCCTGAAGTGCCCAGATCTTCCCAGGCACACTGTGTGTCCGATGCTCCGGAAGCCGTACTCGGCAGCCGGAAGCACATCTCATTTCGCCCTGCCGCCGGTCCGCAGAGATACGTCTGCGGGCACGGGCGTCCCAGGCGGGTACCGCTCAGTCGGCGGCGATGGCGGGCGCGGGGACCTCAAGGGTCTCTCCGCTCCCGCAGTCCTCTGCGGAAGGCCGCTGCGCGCGCAGTTCCACGATGGCGGCCTCGAAGTCTTCCAGGGAATCGAACGCCCGGTACACGGACGCGAAGCGCAGGTACGCGACGAGGTCGAGTTCCTGCAGCGGGCCGAGGATGGCCAGTCCCACGTCGTGGGTGGTCAGCTCGGCGCTGCCGGTGGCGCGCACCGCCTCCTCGACCCGCTGGCCGAGCTTGGCGAGGGCGTCCTCCGTGACGGGTCGCCCCTGGCATGCCTTGCGGACGCCGGAGATGACCTTGGTGCGACTGAAGGGCTCGGTCACGCCGCTGCGCTTGACCACCATCAGCGAGCAGGTCTCCACCGTGGTGAACCGGCGGGAACAGTCGGGGCACTGCCGGCGGCGACGGATCGACGTCCCGTCGTCGGTGGTGCGACTGTCGACGACCCTGCTGTCGGGGTGCCTGCAGAAGGGGCAGTGCATGGCTCCCAACCCTCCTTCACACGCACGACTGAATAGCCTCTTCAGGGCCCTTCTCGGGCCCCTGGAAGCAGTTCCCAGCATAGGCGATGGCCACGGCGCGATTGAACCGAGACCACAACTTCTGGGTGACTGGAGCGATCCAACCACTAGATCTAGGGTTGAGTCGCGTTTTCGGCCCTATCGCGTGTCGCGCGCCGGACCTCGGTCGGAGGCCGTTCGGGGGAGCGTGGGCCAGGAAAGAGAGTACGGGAAACGCGGGGCCGCCGAGCCGCCGGGGCTCCGGCGCACGGGGCCGGATGAAAGACTCGGGCCGGGACCGCGGCAGGACCTCCGCGGAGGCCTCGCACGACCCCCACCCCGCCGCTCATACACCTGTCGGCAGCACCACGGCACCCCTTTATTCGTTTTTCACTCGAACGTGTGTTTGGCGCAACCTTTCGAAAGCTACTACCGTTGTCCAGCTAGGGAGAACATTCGAGAGGGGCCGACGTGACCACCACCGCAGACAGTGCCACCATCACCGCCCGGGACCATCGCTCCCAGAGCCGACTTGAGCCGGTGCATGCCATGAATGAGCCAGTCCCGAACACGGACGGGTCCGAGCCCGCACGCCCGGGACGTTCCATGCCCGGCAGGCCTCCCGGTATCCGGGCGGACAGCTCGGGCCTCACCGACCGGCAACGGCGGGTCATCGAGGTCATCCGGGACTCCGTGCAGCGGCGCGGATACCCGCCCTCCATGCGGGAGATCGGTCAGGCGGTGGGCCTGTCCAGCACATCGTCCGTCGCCCATCAGCTGATGGCGCTGGAGCGCAAGGGCTTCCTCCGCCGGGACCCGCACCGGCCCCGCGCCTACGAGGTGCGCGGATCGGACCAGCCCAGCACCCAGGCGACCGACACGACGGGCAAGCCCGCCGCGTCCTATGTGCCGCTGGTGGGCCGGATCGCCGCCGGTGGCCCGATCCTCGCGGAGGAGTCCGTCGAGGATGTCTTCCCGCTCCCCCGCCAGCTCGTCGGTGACGGTGAGCTGTTCGTCCTGAAGGTCGTCGGCGACTCGATGATCGAGGCCGCGATCTGTGACGGCGACTGGGTCACCGTCCGCCGCCAGCCCGTCGCGGAGAACGGGGACATCGTCGCCGCCATGCTCGACGGCGAGGCGACGGTCAAGCGCTTCCGCCGGGAGGACGGTCACGTATGGCTGCTCCCGCACAACGCCGCGTACCAGCCGATCCCCGGCGACGAGGCGACCATCCTGGGCAAGGTGGTGGCGGTGCTGCGTCGGGTCTGAGGACGTCGGATCCGAGAAAAGCGTCGGTCACGGCTGTCCGCCCCGGGGTCTCTGCCTAGGACGTCGATCATGACGTCGGTCCCGGGGCTTTGCCTTGCCCGGCCTGATCGGCCGGGCAGCCCTCCTAGGCCTCGTCGCCCTTCGCTCGGGCGTCGATGGCGGCCAGGGAGCGGCGTGCCTGGTTCCGGTCCGTCGTGTACCAGAAGTCCGGCAGCGAGGCGCGCAGGTAGCTTCCGTACCGCGCGTTGGCGAGCCTCGGGTCCAGTACGGCGACGACGCCCTTGTCGCCCGTGGCGCGGACCAGCCGGCCCGCGCCCTGGGCCATCAGCAGAGCGGCGTGCGTCGCCGCCACCGCCATGAAGCCGTTGCCGCCCGCCTCCTCGACCGCCTTCTGCCGTGCGCTCATGAGCGGATCGTCGGGCCGGGGGAACGGGATCCGGTCCATGACCACCAGCTGACAGCTCGGCCCCGGGACATCGACGCCCTGCCAGAGCGACAGGGTGCCGAAGAGGCAGGTCTCCGGGTCGGCCGCGAAGTTCTTGATCAGCTCGCCGAGCGTCTCCTCGCCCTGGAGCAGGATCGGCCTGTCCATGCGGCCCCGGAGCTCCTCGGCCGCCGCCTTGGCTCCCCGCATCGAGGAGAACAGCCCCAGCGTGCGGCCGCCGGCCGCCTCCACCAGCTCGGCGAGCTCGTCCAGCATGTCCGTACGCGATCCCTCGCGACCCGGGGTGTTCAGATGCCGGGCGACATAGAGGATGCCCTGCTTCGGATAGTCGAACGGGGAGCCGACGTCCAGCCCCTTCCACTGCGGGACGTCCTCGCCCGCCGTGCCCTCGGGGGCCAGCCCGAGCGACGCCCCCACCCCGTTGAAGTCGCCGCCGAGCTTCAGGGTGGCCGAGGTCAGCACCACGGACCGCTCGGCGAAGAGCTTCTCGCGCAGCAGCCCGGAGACGGAGAGCGGGGCCACCCGGACGGAGGCTCCGAACCGGTCGTGCTGCTCGTACCAGACGACGTCGTACTCGGAACCCTGGGTGATCCGCTCGGCGACGCCGTGGATCGTCTCGACCGAAGCCAGGGCCTGCTTGCGTACGGCGTTCTCGTCCTCGACCGACTTGTCCCGGGTGGCGCCGATCGCGGAGATCACCGTGCGCGCCGCGTCACGCAGCGCCATCAGCGCGTACCCGAGGTCCTCGGGCACCTCCTCCAGCCGTCCCGGGAGCGCCAGCTCCATGACCCGCTCGAACCCCTCGGCGGCGGTCTGGAGCGCGTCGGCGGCCTTCTCGTTGACCAGCTTCGCAGCACGGCGGACAGCGCGGTTGACCTGGGCGGGGGTGAGCTCGCCGGTGGCGACACCGGTGACCCGTGAGACCAGCTCATGGGCCTCGTCGACGATCAGTACCTCGTGCGAGGGCAGCACCGGCGCGCCCTCGATGGCGTCGATCGCGAGCAGGGCGTGATTGGTGACGACCACGTCCGCGAGCTTGGCGCGCTCGCGGGCCGCCTCCGCGAAGCACTCCGCGCCGTACGCGCACTTCGTCGCGCCCAGGCACTCGCGCGAGGAGACCGAGATCTGCGCCCAGGCCCGGTCCGAGACGCCGGGGGTCAGATCGTCCCGGTCGCCCGTCTCCGTCTCGTCCGACCAGTCCCGCAGCCGCAGCAGGTCCTGTCCCAGCTTGCTGGACGGGGCGGCCGCCTCGAACTGGTCGAACAGCCCCTCCTCCTCGTCCTGCGGAACCCCTTCGTGGAGCCGGTGCAGACAGAGGTAGTTCGACCGGCCCTTGAGCATGGCGAACTGCGGGCGCCGACGCAGCAGCGGATGCAGGGACTCGACCGTACGCGGCAGGTCCCGCTCCACGAGCTGGCGCTGGAGGGCGAGGGTGGCCGTGGCCACGACGACCCGCTCCCCGTGCGCCAGGGCCGGCACCAGATAGCCGAGCGACTTGCCCGTACCGGTGCCGGCCTGGACGAGCAGGTGGGATTGGTCGTCGACGGCCTCGGCGACGGCCTCGGCCATGGTGACCTGGCCGGGCCTTTCCGTACCGCCGACGGCGGTGACGGCGGCGTGCAGGAGTTCGGGGAGGGATGGCTTCGTCATAGCCCGACCACCCTACGGCGCACCACTGACAACGGCGATCACTCCCGGACGCGGGCGGAGGGGTGCAACGGGTTGGGAACCGTGCCGTGGATCGCCGCGTGCGGGCGGCTGGCACGGTCCCGGTAGCCGTCGACGAGCAGGCGGTTGCGGTTCAGACAGAGGCGCTCGATTTCCGGGGTGAGCATGTTGAACAGCTCGAACCGCTCCTTCAGCTCCGGAAAGCGGGCGTGGTGGCGGACGATCTCCGCCCGGACGAGTGACCAGAAAGTGTCCTCGGAGACCCCGAGCTGCTCCTCGCACAGGGGGGACAGATAGCGGAAGACACCGACGAAGAGTCCGGAGTGGATGAACTGGGTGAGGAAGGACGGCTCCTCGGTGAGGAGGACGGCGCGGACCTCGTCGGGCATGGTGGCGTGCTCCGGCAGCGGGTGGGCGCTGACGTTGACGTCATCGACGAAGTCCTTGATGGCCAGCCGTACGGGCACGTCGTTCTCGTCGAACACGACGATGGCGTTCTCGCCGTGCGGGGAGAAGACGGTGCCGTAGCGGTAGAGGAAGTGCAGCAGGGGCGGCAGCAGGGCGGCGAAGAGCCGCTTGAGCCAGGTGTCCGGGGACAGCCCGGAGCGCGCGACCAGCTCGGCGGTGAACGCGCGGCCCGCCGGATCCGTATGGAGGAGGGAGGCGAGCGTACGGGCGCGTTCGCCCGGGCCGAGGCGGGGCGGCAGGGGCTCCCGCCAGATCGCACCGAGGATCTCCTTGAACTGGTAGGGCGCTTCGGGGAGGTGGTCGTACAGCGGATGCTCGACGGCGACGGAGGCGACCTCACCGAGGAGGACGACCCGGCAGGTGTCGCGCAGGAACGGGTCGCCCGCGCACAGCCCCTGGACCCAGGCGGTGACGGCGGGGGCGGCGAGGGTCCGCTCGGTCGGCAGGCCGCGCCAGACCAGGGTGTTGAGGATGGAGAGCGGGAGCTTCACGGTGTGCCGCTCGGGCCGTTCCACGTTGGCGAACGTGCGGATGGACTGCTGCGGGAGGCGGGCGTCCCCGTCGGTGTGCAGGGCCACGATGTCGCCGTCGGCGATGGCCGGGGCGAAGAGCGGCACGATCCACTCGTCCCACTGCCAGGGGTGCACGGGGAGGTAGAGGTAGTCCCGCGGGTCGTGTCCCCGGGCCCGCAGCACCTCGCCGAAGGTGTCCCGGACGCTCGGGTCGAGCTCACCGGCGTACAACTGGTCGGGGGTGGTGAGGCGGCCCACGCCCCGGTACTGCGCGATGCGGTTACTGACCGCGATCCACGGCAGCCGGAGCGGGCTGCGGGTCTCGGGGGTGAAGCGGGCGGCGTCGGCGGCGGAGAAGCCGAGCCGGCCCTTGCTCGCCACCAGCCAGGGGTGACCGGTCTGATGGCCTTCCAGCTCCGCGTAGTCCAGTGCGGCGAGCCGGTCCGCGGTGAGCGCGGTGTGGTCGATCCGGGCGTCGGCGGAGAGGGTCAGGGTCAGCTCGCGGATGAGATGGCCGAGGGTGGTGCCGTCGAGGCCGAGAAGGCCCCGGACCCGGGTGAGGAACGTCAGCGGATCGCGGAACGGCCGGGTCCCGGGGTTCGGTGAACCGTTGGACTGTATGTCGGCGGGCACCGGGGCCGGTGAGCCGTTGGCGTGGGCGGCCGGGGGCCGCGCGGTCACCTCGATCGAGTCGGGGTCGACGCGCCAGCTGCCGTAGACGCCGCGCCGGGCGGTGAAGGAGAGCACTCCCCCGTCGTCGAGGGTCAGTCGGTGGCGTCCGCCCGTCCCGGGCCCCGGGACGGGCTCGATGAGCTTCTCGTAGGCGAACTCGCCGAGCATCTTGGCGAGGAGCCGTGCTGCGGCCCGGTCCCAGATCTGCCGGTTCAGCTCCGGAGGGCTGAACAGCTGCGGGGACTCGGCTGAATCACGGCTCGCGGGATATGTCGGCACGGGGACTCCTCCGAATGGAACCTATGAGGTTCGAGCGGTGCGGAAAGTGCGGCGAGTAAGTCACAGCTGGGCTCGGTACGTTCGGTCGCGGATCATCAGCGCGGCGCGTTTGCCGGGGAGATCCACTTCGGCGGAGAAGCGGAAGCCGGCGCTGAGGAACGCGGATACGGATGGGGTGTTGCGCAGGTCCGGCTCAGCGACGACCCGTCCGCACCGCGGAAGGTTGTCCAGGACGAGGTCGGCGACGGCGCGGAGCAGGGTGGTGCCCACGCCCCGGCCCCGGTTGTTCACGCCCCCGATGAGGAGGTGGACACCGGTGTCGTGGAGGCGGGCCGGGTAGTGGCGGGCCAGGGGGTCGAGGTCGGCGCGGTAGATCTCCCAGTAGCTCATGGGCGTGCCGTCGAGCACACCGAGGCAGGGGATGCTGCGTCCGTCCCCTTCGAGCTGGGGCCCGAGGTGGTCGGCGGTGACGGACTCCGGTCCGGCGAGCTCCCAGAAGGCCGCCACGGCGGGGTCGTTCATCCAACGGCTGAGGAGGGCGAGATCGCGCTCCGGCCGGACGGGCAGGAGGCCGAATTCCCCCGCGGCCGTGGTCGCGGGCTGCCAGACCCCCGGGTCACCCAGCAGCTCATGGGGAACCCGGTTCCGGGCCTGGGCGGCCCCGGCGTTCCGCTCGGCGTTCCGCTCGGCGGCGATCAGGGCGAGGAGCTCCTCGGTGAGCTTCAGGTCGAGAGTGTCCTCGGCGCCGGTGCTCCCGCCGTCGGGTGCAGCGCCGGGTTCCGCTGAGGCGTCGGCGGGAGGCACGGTGGCGCTCTCCTCTCTGGACCGGGTGCGGTCGGTGGGCTGCTCCGGAGCGGGTGCGCTCGGAGTCTGCCTGGTGCGGATGCTCAGCTGTGCAGCGGGTTGGCGATGGTGACGTACACGGACTGGGTGTCGACCGGTCCGACCAGCTCGTCGAGGCCGTGCAGCCGGGTCAGCAGGTTGGCCTTGCAGCGCAGTTGGCGGTTCTCCAGGAGATACGCGGGCAGGGGCGAGCCCAGTTCCGCGGTCTCGGTGAGGAATTGGCGCAGGACGGTGAGGAGTTCCTGTTCGTCGGCCAGGCGCTGGGCCCCGAACGCCCCGATGAGTCCGAGAACGTTGTTGATGCCGAGGTAGTAGGCGAACCGCTCGTCGGTGACCGGGTCGGAGACGAAGGTGTCGCTGACGGCGCCGATGCCGGGGAGCCGCTGTTCCAGTTCGGCGCGGCGGGAGTCGCGGAAGTAGTAGCCCTGGTTGTCGCGGTAGCGGCCGCCGACGGGCCAGCCGTCCGGGTCGAGGAGGACGAGGGTGTTCTGCTGGTGGGCTTCGAGGGCGACTCCGCCGTGCGCGTCGAGCCAGAGCACGGGGCGCACGACGTGGTGCAGATAGCGCCGGAACCATTCGGCGGAGACGGCGGTGGTGCTGCGGCCGGTGCGGGCGGCCAGGTGGGAGACGGCCTCGGCGAGCCGGGAGCGCATGCCGGGCCGGCCGGGCCGGGGGCGCTGCGCGGTGAGTCCCGCGATGCAGGCGGCGTCGTCGCCCGGGCCGAAGGGGTTGTGGCGGAGCATCACGTCGAGCCCCGTGACGGGGGCGCCCTCGGGGTCGTCGACGGCGAGCCAGGCGGGGTCCCGGACGATGTCGAAGCCGGGGTGCTCCCGCTGCCAGCGCTCGGCGAGACCGGTCGAAAGGAGGCGGTGGACCTCGACGCCCCGGTGCAGCTCCTTGCGGAGGTTCTCCCGGCGGGAGTTGGTGATGCGTACGCCGAGGGAGAGCTTGAGCATCACCCGCGCGCCGGGCCGGTGCACGGTCCGGATGGAGGAGGTGGGGTGCCAGTGCTCGCCGTGCGGGCCGAGGTCGTGGAGCAGGCCGGTGTCGGCGAGGGCCCGGACCTGGGGGCGGTGGAGCAGATCGGCTGCCTGCCAGGGGTGCACGGGGACGGCGACGGTGCCGGGGGGCAGCGTCAGCCCTTCGGCGTGCGGGGCGAGCAGTTCGTCGGCGGTGGCCGGACCGCCCTCGGTCCAGGCGGAGTCGGTGGCGATCAGCGACCGGTCGACGGCGAACCAGTGGAGCGGGAAGGAGCCGTGGAGCTCCGGCGAATAGCGGCGGGACTCCGATTCGGTGAGGCCTTCGCGGCTCTTGGGCGTGGGGTGGAGGGGGTGGCCGAGCAGCAGGGACTGTTCGGCGGTGAGGAAGAGGTCGGCCCCGGCGGGGTCCGCCGGGCTGCGCCGCCGCTGCTCGATGAAGCCGGCGGTGTGGCGTACGGAGTCGGCGACCCGGGCGACCAGATCGCCCGCGCCGCTCTCACCGCCCTCGCGGCCGATGAGGACGGCGACGGTGGCGGCGTCGGCGGGCGGGCCGTCGGCGGGAGCGTTCTCCAGGACGGCTGCGCCGAAGCGGTGGGTCCCGGTGGCGGACCAGTAGAGCACGCGGACAAGAAGGGCGGTGCCGCTGGCGGGAAAGGCGATGCGCAGGATGTCGCCGTCAGGGCGGGGCAGGTCGCTCTCCCGTGTCCAGCAGCGCAGGAGGTTCTCTGTACCCGCCGCGTCAGCGGCCCGCAGCGGGTCCGGATCGTCGAGCGGGTCGGGCCCCCGGCCCTGGCCCGCCGGCGTCTCGGGTCCCGAATCCGGTCCGTACGCAGGGGGGGTCGGGTCGCCGTGGTGCACGGATTTCTGGCGGGGCACGGTCGTCGCCTCGACCCTGCCGGGGGCGGCCGGTCCGTCCTGCCCTCGGTGCTGGGGGATACCGGGGCCGTCGGCCTCGGACGCGGGGGTGGGGTTCACGGCGTTCTTCCTTGTGGGGATTCCGGGATCAGGTGGTCGGCCCGGCGGTGGTCCGACGGCGCGGGGAGCGTGTCGCGGCTGCCAGCGCGTCGGCGAGACGGTCGACGACGGCACTCGCCTGCTCGTCGGTGAGGGTGAGGGGTGGCAGGAGGCGGACCACGGCGTCGTGCCGGCCGCCCAGTTCGACGATGAGGCCGCGGCGCAGACATTCCTGCTGGACGGCGAGGGCGAGGGCCGGGTCGGGCGGCGGGGCCGGGGTGTGGTCGCCGGCTTCGGCGGGCAGGGGCGCGCGCTCGGGATCCACCAGCTCCAGGCCGATCATCAGTCCCCGCCCCCGTACGTCACCGATTCCCGGGTGGTGCGCCCGCAACTCCGTCAGGCGGGCGAGCATCCGGGCCCCCAGGACCGCCGCGCGGTCCGCCAGTTGGTTCTCCCTGACGTACGCGAGCGTGGCCGCGCCCGCCGCCATGGCGAGCTGGTTGCCACGAAACGTACCCGCGTGCGCGCCCGGCTGCCAAAGGTCCAGTTCAGCGCGGTAGACGATCACGGCCAGCGGCAGGGAACCGCCGATCGCCTTGGAGAGGACCATGACGTCGGGCACGATGCCGCTGTGCTCGACGGCCCAGAAGGCGCCGGTCCTGCCGACCCCGGTCTGCACCTCGTCGACGATGAGCGGAATGGAGCGGTCCGCGGTGATGCCGCGCATACGGCGCAGCCAGACGTCCGGGGCGGGGTTGACACCGCCCTCACCCTGGACCGGCTCCACGATCATCCCGGCCGGGGCCGGCACTCCGCCCTTGCGGTCGTCCAGGAGGTGTTCGGTCCAGCGGGCGGTGAGCGCGGCCCCACGCTCACCGCCGGTCCCGAACGGGCAGCGGTAGTCCTGCGGGAAGGGCAGCCGGGTCACCCGCACGTCGGTCGCGCCGCCGGAGGCTTCCAGGGCTCCGGCGGTCATTCCGTGGTAAGCGCCGGTGAAGGTCAGCAGGCCGGTACGGCCGGTCGCGGCCCGGACCAGTTTGAACGCGGCCTCGACGGCGTCCGTGCCGGCGGGGCCGCAGAACTGGATGCGGGCGTTGTCGGCGAACTCCCGCGGCAGCGTGGCGAACAGCTCGGTGGTGAAGGCGTCCTTGACCGGGGTGGCGAGGTCCAGCACGTGCAGGGGCGCGCCGGAGTCGATGACCTTCCGGATGGCTTCGAGCACGACGGGGTGATTGTGCCCGAGCGCCAGAGTGCCGGCGCCCGACAGGCAGTCGAGGTAGCGGCGTCCGTCCGCGCCCTCGATGGTGAGTCCGCGGGCGCGTACCGGGACGATCGGCAGGGACCGCGCGTAGGTGCGGGCAGCCGATTCGCGCAGGGCCTGCCGACGGAGGATGCCTTCGTGTGCGGAGGGCGGCGCCACCGGTGCGGGTTCGGTCACGGACACGGCTCTTGATCCTCCTGCGGTAACAGTTGCGTTGCACGTCGGTACGTTTTCGCGCGGACGCACCGAGGGCGTGAACGCTGTCCTGGTGTCCCCCGTACGTAACGACGCCGTCCGCGATGGATCACGGGTGAATCGGAACATCGTCGCGGCGACGGAACCGCGGACCTGCCGCGCACCGTCACCATCGGCACCGGCATAGTGGGGGCCGCACAGCGGCGCGGAAGCACCTGCTCCCGGCGCCCGGAGTGTCCGCAACGCAGTACGAGTACCGAGTGACGAAGTCCCAGGGGGATCACGAGATGCGACCCATTCGCCCGACCGATACCGCACGGCGCGGGAGGCGCGCGCGGCGCATGCCCTCCACCGCGCTCGCCGCGACCGCCGTCGCCGCCGTGCTGGCGCTCACCGCCACCGCGTGCGGCCCGGAGGAGGACAACGCGGGCTCCACGCCCAGCGCCTCGGCCGACCAGTCGTCCGACGGCAAGGTCACCCTTCCGGACGACCTCAAGAACCGTCTCAAGGAGCACGGGATCGACCCCGACAAGTGGCGGGACGGGGAGTGGAAGAACTGGGACAAGGACAAGTGGCTGCGTGAGGCCAAGGACTTCGTCAACCCGATCATCGACGGTCTGTGGGACCCGGACCGGATGCGGGAGGCCGACAAGCCCCCGGAGAACCCGGTCGACAACGACATCTCGGGCGACGACGGCGTGACGGACCCGACGCCGTCCCCGGTGCGGGCCGCCGGAGTCGCGACGCCGTATCACGACAACGCCCCGGAGTCCGGGAAGCTGCTCTTCGACGGCCCGCAGGGCTCGATGGTCTGTTCCGCGACCGTGGTGAAGGACCCGGCGAACCCGGGCAGGTCCAACATGGTGTGGACGGCCGGGCACTGTGTGCACGCGGGCAAGAAGGGCGGCTGGTACCGCAACATCGCCTTCGTCCCGGCGTACAACAACGACGGCCTGTCGCTGGACCAGCTGGAGACCGCGCCCAAGGAGAAGATCGCTCCCTACGGTGTGTGGTGGGGCCAGTGGGCCCAGACCTCCGAGCAGTGGATCGCCGAGGGCGCCGCGGTCGGCGGCCAGGGTGCCCCGTACGACTTCGCGGTGCTGCACGTGACGCCGGAGAAGGGCGCCGGCGGCAAGTCGCTGGAGGAGACGGTCGGTTCGGCGCTGCCGGTGGAGTTCAACGCTCCCGCCGTGCCGGAGATCACCGGCATGACGGCCACGGGCTACCCGGCCGCACCGCCGTACGACGGTCAGAAGCTGCTCCAATGCCAGGACAAGCCGGGCCGGCTGTCCGTCGCCAAGGACCAGCCCACGATGTACCGCATCGGCTGCACGATGACCGGTGGCTCCTCCGGCGGCGGCTGGGTCGCGGCGGGCCGGGACGGCAAGCCCGCTCTGGTCTCGAACACCTCGATCGGCCCGGTCACGGCGGGCTGGCTGGCCGGTCCGCGGCTCGGCAAGGAGGCCGAGGGCATCTACCGCGCGGTCAGTGAGAAGTACGCGGGTCAGTAGGTCCCGGTAGCGGGACTCTCCGCACGGTCACCACGCGCGGCCCCCGGCACGGCAGTCGCCGGCCGGGGGCCGCGCGTGACCGGCGGCGGACCCCGGAGTTCAGCATGACAAGAACATGACCACGTGTCCGTGCACACGTACGAACCGCAGGACTCAGGTGTTCAGGGGGATTCCTTCCATGCGATCGATACGTCCGCTGCTGGCCGTCACCGGCCTCGTCGCGGCGCTCACACTGACGGCCACGGCCTGCGGCCCGGAGGAAGACGCCGCCGCCGCAAAGCCCTCGGCCACCGGCGGGGCCCCCGACAAGGACCCCGCCGCCGACCTTCCCGGTGATCTGGGCGACACCCTGGAGAAGCACGGGGTGGACCCTGAGAAGTGGAAGGACGGGGGGGGGTGGAAGAACTGGGACAAGGACGGCTGGCTCCGCAAGGCCGAGGACTTCGTCAACCCGGTCATCGACGGCCTGTGGAAGCCGGACCGGATGGCCGCGGCCGACGAGCCTGCCAAGACGATGACGGCCGGCGACCTCTCCGCCGGGCAGGACGTCAGCGACCCGGAGCCCACGCCGGTACGGGCGAAGCCGGAGAAGCTGCCGTACCACCGCCACGCCGCCCCGGTCGGCAAGGTCTTCTTCGACTCGCCCAAGGGCTCCATGGTCTGCTCGGGCACGGTCGTGAAGGACCCGGGGAACCCCGGCCGGTCGAACCTCGTGTGGACCGCCGGACGCTGCGCGCATGCGGGCGCGGGCGGCGGCTGGTACCGCAATATCGTCTTCGTGCCCTCCTACAACGACCAGGGCAAGAACGCGGCGCAGCTGCGGACCGCGCAGCCGCAGGAGATCGCCCCCTACGGCACCTACTGGGCGGACTGGGCCGCGTCCTCCGGCGAGTGGATCTCCGGCGGCGGTCCGACGGGCGGTGCGGGCGCGCCGTACGACTACGCGATCCTGCACGTGAAGCCTTCGAGCGGTACGAAGTCGCTGGAGGAGACGGTGGGCAACGCGCTGCCGGTCTCCTTCGACGCTCCGGAGGTCCAGCAGATCAGCGGCATGGGCGCCTGGGGCTACCCGGCCGGTCCGCCGTACGACGGGCTGCTGATGCACCGGTGCGTCGACCGTCCCGGCCGGCTCTCGATCGCCCCGGGCACTCCGACCATGTACCAGATCGGCTGCACGATGACCGGCGGCTCCTCCGGTGGCGGCTGGTTCGTCGCCGGGCCGGACGGGAAGTCGATGTTGGTGTCCAACACCTCGATCGGTCCGGTCACCTCTGGCTGGCTTGCCGGTCCTCAGCTCGGTGAGGACGCCCGGCGCACCTTCACGACGATGAGCGAGAAGTTCGCCGGTCGGTAGCGGCGGTCGCTGTACGTACGCCGAAGGCCCGGCCCTCTCCAGGAGGGCCGGGCCTTCGGCTTGTCGTGCGGACCCGCGGCCGTCAGTGCGCGGCGGGGACGAAGGTCCCGAGCTCCGCGGCCAGCTCCTCGTGGACCTGGGCCTTGAGCAGGGTGCCCTCGGCGGTGTGCTCCTCGGAGAGCACCTCGCCCTCGGCGTGCACCCGGGAGACCAGAGCCCCCTGGATGTACGGCACGAGCACCTCGATCTCGACGGACGGCCGGGGCAGCTCGGCGTCGATGAGCGCGAGCAGCTCGTCGATTCCGGCGCCGGTCCTGGCCGAGACCGCGATGGCGTACTTCTCGTTGCGCAGCAGCCGCTGGAGGACCAGGGGGTCCGCCGCGTCCGCCTTGTTGATCACGACGATCTCGCGTACGTCCACCGCGCCGACGTCCCGGATCACCTCGCGCACCGCGGCGAGCTGCTCCTCCGGCACCGGGTGGGAGCCGTCCACCACGTGGAGGATGAGGTCGGACTCGCCGACCTCCTCCATGGTGGAGCGGAACGCCTCGACGAGGTGGTGCGGCAGATGCCGGACGAACCCGACGGTGTCGGCCAGGGTGTAGATACGGCCGCTCGGCGTCTCGGCCCGGCGGACGGTCGGGTCCAGGGTGGCGAACAGCGAGTTCTCCACCAGGACACCGGCCCCGGTCAGGCGGTTGAGGAGCGAGGACTTGCCGGCGTTGGTGTATCCGGCGATGGCGACGGAGGGCACCTTGTTGCGCTTGCGTTCCTGCCGCTTGATCTCGCGGCCGGTCTTCATCTCCGCGATCTCCCGGCGCATCTTCGCCATCTTCTCGCGGATCCGTCGCCGGTCCGTCTCGATCTTGGTCTCACCGGGTCCACGGGTGGCCATGCCGCCACCGCCGCTGGAGCCACCGCCGCCCATCTGACGGGAGAGCGACTGACCCCAGCCGCGCAGCCGCGGCAGCATGTACTGCATCTGGGCCAGCGAGACCTGCGCCTTGCCCTCCCGGGACTTGGCGTGCTGGGCGAAGATGTCGAGGATCAGCGCGGTCCGGTCGACCACCTTCACCTTGACGACGTCTTCCAGATGGATCAGCTGGCCGGGGCTCAGCTCACCGTCGCAGACCACGGTGTCGGCACCGGATTCGAGCACCATGTCGCGGAGCTCCAGCGCCTTGCCGGAGCCGATGTAGGTGGCCGGGTCCGGCTTGTCGCGCCGCTGGTACACCGCGTCCAGCACCTGTGCGCCCGCCGTCTCGGCGAGTGCGGCGAGCTCCGCGAGGGAGATCTCCGCGTCGCGCACCGTCCCCGAGGTCCAGACGCCCACCAGCACCACGCGCTCCAGGCGCAGCTGGCGGTACTCGACCTCGGTGACGTCCTCGAGCTCCGTGGAGAGTCCGCCCACGCGCCGCAGCGCGGCACGGTCGGAGCGGTCCAGCTGGTCGCCGTCCCGCGCTCCGTCGATCTCCCGGCTCCAGGCGACGTCCTCTTCCATCAGGGCGTCGGCCCGAAGGCTTTCGGTGAGGCTCTCGGGAGTGTTCTCCGTGGCACTCTGCGCGTCCTGCGCGTCCTGGGGAAGGGAAGAAGAGGAGGTCATTGGATCCTTACGTCGATAGAAGTCTTTACGTCAGTCACAACGTGTGATCTTCCCGGATGATTCCCTGTCGGGAACTCCGGTGCCCTCCGCCGCGCCGACGCGTCGATAGTGGCACGGCCTTACTGGTCCCGTCACACGGGTTTCGCGCTGCTCCAGTCGGGGTGTCCGGGCATCGGCGGGGTCTTCTTCCCGTACAGCCAGCCGTCGAAGAAGTCGGTCAGGTCCCGGCCCGCGATGCCGGACGCCAGCCGGGTGAAGTCCGCGGTGGTCGCCGTGGAGTCCCGGTGCACCCGTACCCAGGCGCGCTCCAGCCGGTCGAAGGCGGCCTCGCCGATCTCCTGGCGCAGGGCGTAGAGCACCAGCGCGCTGCCGTCGTACATGACCGGGCGGAACAGGCTGAGCTTCTGCCCCGGGGCCGGTCCTTCCGGGTGCGCCGGAGGGCCGCCGTCCGCGCGCCAGCCGTCGGAGAGCCGGTACGCCTGCCGCATCCGCCGCTCCAGGGTCCCGCCCCCGTTCTCCTCGGCGTACCGGGCCTCGTACCAGCTGGCGTGTCCTTCGTTGAGCCACAGGTCGGACCAGCTCGCGGGCGAGACACTGTTGCCGAACCACTGGTGGGCCAGCTCGTGGATCATCACCGAGTCGACGTACCACTCCGGGTAGCCGGGCTCGGTGAAGAACGACTTCCCGAACAGCGAGAGCGTCTGGGTCTCCAGGGCGAAGCCGATGGGGCTGTCGGCGACGAGTACCCCGTACGTCTCGAAGGGGTAGCGCCCGACCTGCTTCTCCATCCACTCCAGCTGGGCCGGGGTCTTCTCCAGCCAGGGCTCCAGCGTCTTCCGGTCGGCGGCCGGGACGACGTCGCGGACCGGCAGTCCGTGCGGTCCTGTGCGGTGCAGGACGGCGGAGCTGCCGATGGAGACCTGGGCCAGCTCGGTGGCCATGGGGTGCTCGGTGCGGTAGGTCCAGGTGGTCGTGGCCCCGCGCCGGGTCTTCCCCGCGGGCAGGCCGCCCGCGACCGCCGTCAGCTTCTCCGGGGCGGTGATCCGAAAGGTGAAATACGCCTTGTCCGAGGGGTGGTCGTTGCTCGGGAAGACGCGGTGGGCAGCGTCGGCCTGGTTGGCCATGGCGAGTCCGTCGGCGGTACGCACCCAGCCGCCGTCGTCCCCGGATCCGCTCGGGTCACTGGTGTGCCGGACGGTGATGTTCAGCGGTACGCCCGCGGGGAGGCGGCGGGGAGCCCGCACGATCAGGTCCTCGCGCTTGCTGCCGAAGTCGGCGGTGTGACCATTGACCTCGACCCCGCTGACGGTGCCCCGGGCGAAGTCGAGGTTGATCCGGTCCAGCGGGGCGGTGGTACGTGCCCTGATCTTCGTGACGGCGTCCAGGGGCTCGGTGTTGCTGCCGTGGTAGGTGAGGGCGATGTCGTACGCGAGAACGTCGTATCCGGGGTTGCCCAGCTCGGGGAAGAGCCGGTCGCCGATGCCCAGGGGCTCGGGGGCGGGCAGGGTGGCTGCGACGAGGGTGGCCGAGGCGGTCGCCAGCAGGGCGGCGCGCAGGCGGCGGGTCAGGAGCGGCATGGACTACCGCTATCAGCGCTCGGCGGTCCCGGCGGGGAGCCGCGCGCCGCACCACCCGAACGAGAACGCGCCGCCGGTGAGAGGCCGGCTCAGCCGGCCGGGGCCGGGTGCTGGGCGCGGCTGACGTCGTAGACCCCGGCGACCTCGCGCATGGCGCGCATCAGAGCGGGAAGACCCGCCGCGTCGGGGAGCTGGAGGGTGTAGGTGTGGCGGACCCGCTGCTCACTGGGCGGCTCCACGGTGGCGGAGACGATCGCCGCCTCGGCGGTGGCGATGGCCTCGGTGAGGTCGGCGAGGAGCCGGGGGCGGCCGAAGGACTCGGCGACGAGGGTGACCCGGCAGCCCGCGTCGGACTCCCGGCCCTCGGCATCCGCCCAGCGGGCCCCGACCGGGGCGCGGCCGATCTCCTGCATGGCGGCCACGGCGGGGCACGCGCGGCGGTGCACGGTGACCGCGCCGCCGCGGACGACGAAGCCGGTCAGCTCGTCGGGGGGCACCGGCGTACAGCAGCCGGCCAGACGCACCGGCCCGCCCGCTCCGTCGACGAGGACGCCCGTGGCGCGGGGGCCGGACCGGGTGCGCGCCGGTGCGGTGGCCTGGGGTTCGCGTTCCGGGGCGCCGGCGGCGGGCTCGCCCTGGCCGGGTCCGCCCGCGTCCACGGCCTCCGGGTCGGGCTTCGCCTCGTCGGGGTGGTCGGTGAGCCAGCCGGTGATCGCGATCCGGGCGGCGGGGGTGCGCACGTGGTCGAGCCAGTCGGGCGAGGGGCCGGAGGCGGTGTCCTGGGCGAGCAGCAGCTGCACGGTGTCGCCGTCGCTGAGGACGGTGCTGAGGGTGGCGAGGCGGCCGTTGACCCGGGCCCCGATGGAGGTGTGGGCCCGGTCGCCGTACTGCGCGTAGGCGGCGTCGACACAGCTGGCCCCGGCGGGCAGCCCGAGGGTCCCGCCGTCGGTGCGGAACACGGTGATCTCACGGTCCTGGGCGAGGTCGTCGCGCAGGGTGGTCCAGAAGGTGTCGGGGTCGGTGGCGGACTCCTGCCAGTCCAGCAGCCGGGAGAGCCAGCCGGGCCGGGTCGGGTCGGCGCGCTCGTCGGACGGCTCGGTCTGCGGGGCGGCGGCGTGGTCCTGGGCGTACGGGTTGCCCAGCGCGACGACGCCCGCCTCGGCGACCTTGTGCATCCGGTGCGTACGGATGAGGACTTCGGCGACGGCGCCCTCGGGGCCGACGACCGCGGTGTGCAGCGACTGGTACAGGTTGAACTTGGGGGCGGCGATGAAGTCCTTGAACTCGGAGATCACCGGGGTGAAGCAGGTGTGCAGTTCACCGAGGACGCCGTAGCAGTCGGCGTCCTCGCCGACGAGTACGAGCAGTCGGCCGAAGTCCGTGCCGCGCAGTTCGCCGCGTTTCCTGCGGACCCGGTGCACGGAGACGAAGTGACGTGGCCTGATGAGGACTTCGGCGCTGATTCCCGCTTCCCGCAGGGTGCCCCGTACGTTGTCGGCGATGGCTTCGAGGGGGGCGTCCGGGCCTGCCGCGGCGACGATCAGGGCGCGGGTGTGCTCGTACTCCTCGGGATGCAGGATCGCGAAGACCAGGTCCTCCAGCTCGGTCTTGAGCGCCTGCACGCCGAGCCGTTCGGCGAGCGGGATGAGGACGTCCCGGGTGACCTTGGCGATCCTGGCCTGCTTCTCGGGGCGCATCACGCCGAGGGTGCGCATGTTGTGCAGCCGGTCGGCGAGCTTGATCGACATGACCCGGACGTCGTTGCCGGTGGCGACGAGCATCTTGCGGAAGGTCTCCGGTTCGGCGGCGGCGCCGTAGTCGACCTTCTCCAGTTTGGTGACGCCGTCGACGAGGTAGCAGACCTCGTCGCCGAACTGATCGCGCACCTGATCGAGCGTCACTTCCGTGTCCTCGACGGTGTCGTGGAGCAGGGAGGCGGTCAGCGTGGTGGTCTCGGCGCCGAGCTCGGCGAGGATCAGCGTGACGGCCAGCGGGTGTGTGATGTAAGGCTCGCCGCTCTTGCGCATCTGACCTCGGTGCGAGGACTCCGCGAGGAGGTAGGCCCGGCGCAGGATGGTGAGGTCGGCGTCGGGGTGGTGGGCGCGGTGTGCCTCGGCGACATGGCCGATGGCGTCGGGCAGCCGGTCGCGGGAGACCGGGCCGCGCAGTGCCACCCGTCCCAGTCTGCGCAGATCGATCCGGGGGCGGCTCCGCCTGCGTAGGGGAGCGCCCGGATCGGCGGCCTCTGCACTCATGGGCACCTCCGGCGACGTCGACCGGCACGAGGGAGGAGCGGATGCCCCTCGGGGCCGGTGCTTGATGCTATCGACCCCACCACGTGGCGCAGTCCAGCTCTCGCCCAGCGTGAAACGGATCACCCATTCGAGCGAAGCTCCGGCCGATCACCGTTTCGAGCGAAACCGGCCGGGTGGCTGCTTCCGGCAGGTCTAGAGGTCCTGGAGAGCGTCCGTGTCGAGCCAGGACGGGTCGATGACACCCTCGGCGACGATCACGGCGGGGCCGGTCATGTCGATCGCGCCGTCGGGGTGCTCGGTGATGACGAGGGTGCCGCCGGGGAGATCGACCCGGTACGCGACGGGGAGCCCGGTCCCGGCGGGGTCGGCGCCGTCGCGGCGGGCGGTGGCGACGGCGACCGCGCAGGCGCCGGTGCCGCACGAGCGGGTCTCGCCGGAGCCCCGCTCGTGGACGCGCATGCCGACGTGGCGCGGGCCCCGGTCGACGACGAATTCGACGTTGACGCCTTCGGGGTAGACGGCCTCGGGGCTGATGGGCGGGGCGGTGAACAGGTCGCCGGCGTGGTCCAGGTCGTCTACGAAGGCGACCGCGTGCGGGTTGCCCATGTTGACGTTGCGGGTGGGCCAGCTGCGGTCGCCGACATTGACCGTGACGCTCTCCTCGGGAAGCAGGGCCCGCCCCATGGAGACCGTGATGTCGCCGTTCTTGGCGAGGTGCACACGCTTGAGGCCGCCCCGGGTGGCGACGGTGAGGTCGCCCTCCTCGACGAGGCCGGCGCGCTGGAGGTAGCGGGCGAAGACGCGCACGCCGTTGCCGCACATCTCGGCGATAGAGCCGTCCGCGTTTCGGTAGTCCATGAACCACTCGGCCGCGCCCGCCATGCCCCGTGCCTCGGGGTGCGCGGCGGACCGCACGACGTGCAGCAGGCCGTCCCCGCCGATGCCGGCCCGGCGGTCACAGAGCCGGGCCACGACGGCGGCGGGCAGTGTGAGGGTGTTGTCCGGGTCCGGAACGATCACGAAGTCGTTCTCGGTGCCGTGACCCTTGAGGAAGGCGATCTGCGAGGTGCTCACAGGTCAACTGTACGAGGCGGCTCCGACAACCCGCGCGGGCGGACCCGGCTCCCGGGCCGTGTCCCGGGTGATCGGACCCGGTGTCCTGGGCCGCGGCGGTCAGCGCAGTCGGGCCACGCGCCAGACGGCGAGGGCGACCAGGGCGAGGCCGGTCGCGGCGTACAGCGCGATCACCCGCCAGTCGGGGCGGTCGCCCGAGCCGCGGGAGGACAGTCCCGGCCAGGTGTGGCCGACGCGGCGGGCCGCCATCATGCCCCAGCCGGCCGCGCAGCAGCTGATCAGGAGCCCCAGCATGGCGACGATCGCTCCGCCGTCACCGAACTCGAAGGCGAGGGGGAAGGCGAACATCAGCGAGCCGACCGCGGCCAGCACGACGATGGGCGCGAGCTGCCAGATCCGTAGTTTGCGGGTGGGCCGCAGCTCGACCTCGACCTCGGGGGTCAGGTCCTGTTCCTCGGGCCCGTCCGGGCTCAGCCGTCCCGCGGTCTCCCGCGGTGACGGCACGTCGTGCTCTGTGTCGCGCTGCTCCATGTCGCGAGGGCCGGCCTCCATCGCCACGCGCCCTCCCAACTCGGACTCCACTGGTGGATCGATGCTCGATGATGGCACGATCACGGGTGCCGAATTGACGCGTGGAGCTTCCCGATGCCATCACGTGATCAGGCTGTGACCGCTCGTTCGATCAACGTCAGCGCCCGGTGCGGGAGTTCCCCCCGGTCACGGTGTCCGCCGCCGAGCCACACGACACGCGGGTCCCGGCGGAACCACGAGTCCTGACGCCGGGCGAAGCGCTTGGTGGCGCGGACGGTCTCGGCCCGCGCGTCGTCCTCGGTGCGCTCTCCTGCGAGCGCCGCGAGGATCTGCTGGTAGCCGAGGGCCCGCGAGGCCGTGAGTCCCTCGCGCAGCCCGGACGCCTCCAGGGTGCGTACCTCGTCCACGAGCCCCTCCTCCCACATCCGGTCCACGCGCAGGGCAATGCGCTCGTCCAGTTCGGGGCGGTCCACGTCGACACCGATCTGCACGGTTTCGTAGACCGGCTCGTCGCCGGGGAGGTTGGCGGTGAAGGGCTTGCCCGTGATCTCGATGACTTCGAGGGCGCGCACGATGCGGCGGCCGTTGCTCGCCAGGATGGACCGGGCGGCGTCCGGGTCGGCGGCGGTGAGGCGTTCGTGCAGGGCGCCCGAGCCGCGTTCGGCCAGTTCCGCTTCCAGGCGGGCGCGCACCTCGGGGTCCGTACCGGGGAACTCCAGAGCGTCGATGGCGCCCTTCACGTACAGCCCGGAGCCGCCGACCAGGACGGGGGTGCGCCCTTCGGCGAGCAGCCGGTCGATCTCCAGGCGGGCCAGGCGCTGGTACTCGGCGACGCTGGCGGCCTCGGTGACGTCCCAGATGTCCAGCAGCCGGTGTGGTACGCCGTCGCGTTCGGGGAGCGTCAGCTTCGCGGTGCCGATGTCCATCCCCCGGTAGAGCTGCATGGAATCGGCGTTGATCACCTCGCCGCCGAGCCGCTGGGCGAGAAAGACCCCCAGATCCGATTTTCCGGCTGCGGTGGGGCCTACGACGGTGATGACGCGGGGGGCGGAAGCGGGAGGGGTCACCCGGACAGTCTCCCAAATTCCGCGCCGTCCCGAACACGCCGAGTGCGGAGGGCGACCCCGTCGGGTGCGGACGGCGACGTCAAGGACGTACTCGGGAATCACGCGGAACGCTATAGGGCGAGTAAAAACGGCAGGAACGGACAAGTGACGGACAATGGGGGCGGGAGAACGCTCCCACGAACAGTCCTCACTGCACGGAAGGTGACCCAATGGGGTTCCTGGACAACCTGAAGGCCAAGCTGGGACCGGCCAAGGACAAGGTCGGCGACCTCGCACAGCAGCACGGGGGCAAGATCGAGCAGGGCCTCGACAAGGCGGCGCGCACGGTCGACCAGAAGACCAAGGGCAAATACAGCGACAAGATCGATTCGGGTACGCGCAAGGCCAAGGAGGCCGTGGACAAGCTGGGGCAGAAGGACGGAGGCACTCCGCCTCCGCCGCCGCCCGCTTCCTGACGCGGTGGCCGGGCCCCGGCGGCGGGTGCGGAGCCGAGTGCTCCGCACCCGCCACCGGTCTGTTCAGGACCAGGCGGCGACGGTGTAGCCCACGCCGTACGGGGCGTCCTCGTACAGCAGCCGTCCGGCGAGCCCGGCGTCCCGCGCGGCGCCGCCGAGCATCTGCCAGGGGGCCCGTCCGGCCGCCTTGAGCTCGTGGGCGAGCGTCGCGTCGAGCGCCGCGAGCGCGTCGAGGTCCGCGGAGCCGAGCGCTTCGGTGGCCCGTACGTCGAAGGCTGCGGCCCGGTCGTCGAGGTAGCCGGGGGCCTTGAGGGTGCGGCAGGCGCTGCCGTCGCCCATCACCAGGAGCGCGACCCGATCAACCCGTCGGGCGAGGGAGCGGCCGGCCTCCGCGCACTCCTCGGCGGCCTCCCGCTCCGCCACGAGGAGCCCTTCGACCGGAGCGCCCGCCCATCGGGCCCGGCCAAGCAGCCACGCGCCCACGGTCAGGGACTGCGGCAGCGGCCGGCCCCGGGCGGCGGCGCCCCGCGGTGTCTCGCCGAGCGTCACGTCGAGGTCCACGCCGATACCCCGGAAGGAACCGTGTGCCCCCGCCGGGTAGGTCCCGGCGGACCGGTCGTCGCCCGGCCCCACGACGACGAGCAGGTCCGGGCGCGAGGCGGCGAGCACTCCCACCGCGTCGAGGCACGCGTCCCGCGCGGCGTCGAGCTCGGGGGCGGCCCCGGCGGCGACCTCGGGCACCAGGAGCGGCGGGCAGGGGCACACGGCGGCGGCGACAAGCATGCCGGTCAGCGTACTTGTCGGGAGCCGTCGGCCGATCCCGTGGGCCGGGGCCGTGGACCGGGGCCCGCCGCCGGGCCCGGAGCCGTCAGCCGATGCCGCAGGCCGGGGCCTCGGCGGCCGGGAGCGGGTCCGGGGCGCCGATGCCGGGGAGGCCGAGCATCACTCCGGCGGGCTCGGCGGCGGCCCCGGTGCTGCGCTTCTCCCAGGCGTCGCCCGCGCGGGTGGACCGTACGGCGAGCGGCGTGCCCTCGGCGAGCAGGTGGTGCGGGGCGGCGTAGGTGATCTCGACGGTCACCACGTCGCCGGGGCGCACGGCCTTCCCGGGCTGCGTGAAGTGGACCAGCCGGTTGTCGGGAGCGCGGCCGGAGAGGCGCCGGGTGGCGCCGTCCTTGCGGCCCTCGCCCTCCGCGACCATGACGTCCAGGGTGCGGCCGACCTGCTTCTTGTTCTCGTCCCAGGAGATCTGCTCCTGGAGGGCCGACAGGCGCATGTACCGCTCCTGGACGACCGCCTTGGGGATCTGACCGTCCATGTCGGCGGCGGGGGTCCCGGGGCGCTTGGAGTACTGGAAGGTGAACGCGTTGGCGAAACGCGCCTCGCGGACGGCGTGCATCGTCTGCTCGAAGTCCTCCTCGGTCTCGCCGGGAAATCCCACGATGATGTCCGTGGAGATGGCAGCGTCCGGCATCGCGGCGCGCACCTTCTCGATGATCCCCAGGAAGCGCTCCTGGCGGTAGGAACGGCGCATCGCCTTAAGGACGCGGTCCGATCCGGACTGCATCGGCATGTGCAGCTGCGGCATCACGTTCGGCGTCTCGGCCATGGCGGCGATGACGTCGTCGGTGAAGTCGCGGGGGTGCGGCGAGGTGAAGCGGACGCGCTCCAGGCCTTCGATGGAGCCGCAGGCGCGCAGCAGTTTGGAGAAGGCCTCACGGTCGCCGATGTCGGAGCCGTACGCGTTCACGTTCTGGCCGAGCAGGGTGATCTCGGAGACGCCCTCGGCGACCAGGGCCTCGATCTCGGCCAGGATGTCGCCGGTGCGGCGGTCCTTCTCCTTGCCGCGCAGGGCCGGGACGATGCAGAAGGTGCAGGTGTTGTTGCAGCCGACCGAGATGGAGACCCACGCGGCGTAGGCGGACTCGCGCCGGGTGGGGAGCGTGGAGGGGAACGCCTCCAGGGACTCGGCGATCTCGATCTGCGCCTCTTCCTGGATGCGGGCGCGCTCCAGGAGAACCGGCAGTTTGCCGATGTTGTGGGTGCCGAAGACGACGTCGACCCAGGGGGCCCGCTTGACGATGGTGTCGCGGTCCTTCTGCGCGAGACAGCCGCCGACGGCGATCTGCATCCCGGGGCGCTTGGTCTTCATGGGTGCGAGGCGGCCGAGGTTTCCGTAAAGCTTGTTGTCGGCGTTCTCCCGCACCGCGCAGGTGTTGAAGACGACGACGTCGGCGTCGCCGTCGGAGCCTTCGGGGGCCCGGACGTAACCGGCGCCCTCCAGGAGACCCGACAGCCGTTCGGAGTCGTGGACGTTCATCTGGCACCCGTAGGTGCGCACCTCGTAGCTCTTCTGGACGTCCACTGCTTCGCTCCGGTTGCCGCTGCTCATGGGACAAGGGTAGGCGGTTGCCGGGCGGCGCCCTGCCGCCGCCCGGCCCCGCCCCTCCCGGCCTCCACCCCGCCCCGCCCCGTCCGCTGTGGGCCGGGCCTCACGGGGAAGCCTGGCCAGAGGGCGGGTGAGCTGGCAGGATCGCGCGCATGTCCCACGCTCTGTCCCGATTCGGCCGCCGGCGCACCCTGCGGACGGGCGCCGTCCTCGCGGTCGTGCTCGGGCTGCTCGCGTGGTGGCTGCTGCCCCAGGGGGACGAGGGGGACCCGAGCGGGCCGCTCACCTTCTCCACCGGAGTGCCCAGTGGCGTCTACCAGCGCTACGGGGAGCGGCTGGAGGGCGCGCTCGCCAAGGACATGCCGAAGGTGTCCATACGGCTGCGGACCAGCGAGGGGTCGCAGCAGAACCTCGCCCGGGTGGCGACGGGCGAGGCGGACTTCACCATCGCCACCGCCGACGCCGTGGCGACCTACCTGCGCGAGGGCAGGACCGGGGCCCGTCGGCTGCGCGGCTGCGTCCGGCTGTACGACGACTACGTCCAGCTGGTCGTGCCCCGCGACTCCGCTATCCGCAAGGCCTCCGACCTTCGGGACAAGCGGGTGGGCGTGGGCCAGGGGGGCTCCGGGGTGCGGCTGGTCGCGGACCGGCTGCTGACGGCGGCGGGGCTCGATCCGGCCGACGACATCACCCCGGTGCCGGTGGGCATCGACACCATGCCCGTACAACTGACGCAGGGTCGGCTCGACGCCTTCTTCTGGTCGGGCGGGCTGCCGACCGCAGCCGTACAGGAGCTGTCGCAGCGCTTCGCCATCCGGCTGGTGCCACTGGAGGCGGACCTGGTCGCGAAGTTGCAGGCGACGACAGGACCCACCGGTCTCTACCGGTCGGCCATGATGCCCGCCGACGCCTATCCGCAGGCCCAGCGGGGTCAGTCGGTACCCACGGTCGCCGTCGCCAACCTGCTCGTCACGACCGACCGTACGGACGCGGCCATGGCCGAGGCCTTCACCCGGACGGTGATCAACAGCCGGGACCGGATCGGCCGAGAGGTCCACGCCGCGCAGTTGGTCGATCTGCGGACGGCGATCTACACGGATCCGCTGGACGTGCACGACGGGGCCAAGGACTACTACCGCTCGGTGAAACCGTGACTGCTCTTCGGTGAGGGCATGAGGCCCTCGGCGTCCCCTCGGCTCAGCCACCGCCCGGCAGGTCGCGGGGGACCGAGACGGTCACCCGCAGACCGTGCGGCCCGTGGTGCTCGTACGCGATCGAGCCGCCGCCCGCCGCGAGCAGCACCCTGGAGATGGAGAGGCCCAGGCCCGATCCGCTGACGTTCTGGTGGCGGGTGCTGCGCCAGAAGCGGTCCCCGACGCGCTCCAGCTCCGCTTCGGTGAGGCCGGGGCCCCGGTCGGCGACGACGACGGTCGCCGCGAGGGCTCCGGCGGCGACCGTGACGATGACGTCCTCTCCGGCAGGGGTGAACTTCAGGGCGTTGTCGATCACCGCGTCCAGGGCACTGGAGAGCGCGACGGGGTCGGCCCAGGCGGTGGCCGCCGGAGCCCCGTCCAGGGTGAGGGCCACCCCCTCCCGCTCCGCCATGGGTCGCCAGGAGGCGACCCGCTCGGCGGTGAGCGGGACGATGTCGATCAGCTGGAGGTCCGCTTCGGCATGCTCGGCCAGCGCGAGGTCCAGGAGGTCGTCGAGGACCCGGGCCAGCCGCTTGCCCTCGGTGCGCACGGCCGCGATCTCCTCGCTGCCCTCGGGCAGCTCCAGAGCGAGGAGCTCGATACGCAGCAGCAGGGCTGCGAGCGGGTTGCGCAGCTGGTGCGAGGCGTCGGCGACGAAGGCGCGCTGCTGCTCCAGCACGTCCTCTATGTTGTCCGCCATCTCGTTGAAGGAACGGGCCAGATGTCTGAGCTCCGGGGGCCCGGCGGAGACCACGACCCGGGAGCGCATGCGGCCGCCGGCGATGTCGTGGGCGGCCGCGTCCAGGGTCCGTACGGGCAGCAGGACCCAGCCGGTGAGCCGGACCGCCGCCACGACCGCCACCAGGAGGGCCAGCCCCTCGCCGAGGCCGATGAACAGCCATGTCCGCAGGGTCCGGGACCGCATCCCGCCGGTGGGCGAGTCGATGACGACCACGGCGATCACGTCGCCGTCGCGCACGACGGGCGAGGCGACGACGACGCGGCCGTCGCGCCAGGGCCAGACCTGCGGGGGGTCGTGCGAGCGGCGGCCCAGCAGCGCCTCGTCGAAGGCCGTTCGCCCCTCCCCCTCGACGGGCAGGGTCCAGATGCTGGGGGCCTTGCCCAGGGCCCGGTCGTCCGGGAAGAAGACGCCGGCGCGGATGTCGTACACCGAGGCGTAGAGCTCCAGGTCGGTCTGGAGGGTGCGGCGGCGCCCCTCGCTGTCCGGGGAGGTGTCGGTGATGGACTGCGCCAGGGCGGCGAACCGTGCGGTGTCGTCGATCCGGTCGATCACCAGGCGCTGCTGTTCGGCCGCCGCCACGCTCACCGCGAGCGGGAAGCCGAGGGTGAGCAGGACGGCGGCCATCAGGACGATGAGCAGCGGGAGCAGACGGGAGCGCACCGGGAGGACGTACCCGCCGGGTTACGCGGACGGTGCGACGAGCCGGTAGCCGACGCCCCGCACGGTCTCGATCAGGGCGGGCAGCCTCAGCTTGGAGCGCAGGGAGGCGACATGGACCTCCAGAGTGCGTCCGGTGCCCTCCCAGCTGGTGCGCCAGACCTCGCTGATGATCTGCTCGCGGCGGAAGACGACGCCGGGGCGCTGGGCGAGAAGGGCCAGCAGGTCGAACTCCTTGCGGGTGAGCTGGACTTCCGCGCCGCCGACGCTGACCCGGCGGGTCGGCAGTTCGACGGCGACCGGCCCGAGGCGCAGGGCGGCGACGGGGGTCGGCGCGGTGTCCTCGCCGGTGGTGGTGCGCCGGGCGACCGCGTGGATACGGGCGAGTAGCTCGCCGGTGTCGTACGGCTTGGTGACGTAGTCGTCGGCGCCGAGGTTCAGTCCGTGGATGCGCGAGCGCACGTCGGCACGGGCGGTGACCATGATCACGGGGGTCGCGGTGCGCTTGCGGACCTTCCCGCACACCTCGTAGCCGTCTTGGTCGGGCAGGCCGAGGTCGAGGAGGATCACCCCGAAAGGCTCCTTCTCGGCGGGCAGCAGCGCGCGCAGGGCCTCCTCGCCGTTGCGGGCGTGCACGACCTGGAATCCGTGCCGGGCGAGCACGGCGGACAGGGCCGCCGCGACATGGTCGTCATCCTCGACGAGCAGCAGTCTCATGGCCCTCCTCTCCGTGTCTCCCGGGGCCGTACGGCTCCTCGGGTTCGCTCGTACAACCGTTGCACGGTGTCACCGGGTGTTACCTCACGTTTCACCCTGCTTCACCCGGAAGATCCTTGGTGAGGTCTCCCGTTCGTCGACGCTTCACGTCCACCTCTCTCCAGGCATCCACGCCGATGAACGGCGCACCAGTCAAGAGCCTGCCGGTTACAGCAGGGTTTCCGTTATGCACCCGGTACACCCTCGGGCGGCACGGGGCGTCCTGTTCACACGGAGTGTCCGGTTGCCGCCGGATCGTTATGCTCAATTTCCGCTCAGATGTAATGACGTTGGTAGCACTGCGTCATTAGTCTCCTTGTTCAACCGAGGAGGACGGAGCAAGAAGCCGATGAGCGGAGTTTCAGTGACCAAGGCCGCCGACGATGCCGCGCCCGCGGCGAACGACCTGGTCGTACTGAGCAACGTCAACAAGCACTTCGGCGCGCTGCATGTGCTCCAGGACATCGACCTGACCATCGCCGGTGGCGAGGTCGTGGTCGTCATCGGGCCTTCCGGGTCCGGCAAGTCCACGCTGTGCCGCACGATCAACCGCTTGGAGACGATCGATTCGGGAGCGATCTCGATCGACGGCAAGCCCCTGCCCCAGGAGGGCAAGGAGCTGGCCAGGCTGCGTGCCGACGTGGGCATGGTCTTCCAGTCGTTCAATCTCTTCGCACACAAGACGGTGCTGGAGAACGTCATGCTGGGCCAGATCAAGGTCCGCAAGACCGACAAGCAGGCGGCGGAGGTGAAGGCCCGGGATCTGCTCGACCGGGTGGGTGTCGGCGTACAGGCCGACAAGTACCCGGCACAGCTCTCCGGTGGTCAGCAGCAACGCGTCGCGATCGCACGGGCGTTGGCCATGGACCCGAAGGTCATGCTCTTCGACGAGCCCACGTCGGCTCTCGACCCGGAGATGATCAACGAGGTCCTCGAAGTCATGCAGCAGCTCGCCCGGGACGGGATGACGATGATCGTCGTCACCCACGAGATGGGCTTCGCCCGTTCCGCCGCCAACCGCGTCGTGTTCATGGCTGACGGGAAGATCGTCGAAGAGGCGGCGCCCGACCAGTTCTTCAGCAACCCACGCAGCGACCGGGCCAAGGACTTCCTGTCGAAGATCCTTCACCACTGACGACAACGACCCACGACCTGAGGATTGTTCACATGAAGCTCCGTAAGTCCGCCGCCGTCGCGGCCATCGCCGTCCTGGCCCTGACCGCCACCGCTTGTGGTGGCAAGGAGGGCTCCGCCGGTGACAAGCCGGGCGGCACGAAGCCGGGTTCCTCCGAGGCCCCCGAACTCCCCACGTACACCGTCGCCACCGGCGTCGACCTGGACTCGCCGGTCTTCAAGAAGGCCAAGGAGCGGGGCAAGCTGATCATCGGCGCCAAGGCCGACCAGCCGTACCTCGGCTTCGAGGACCAGTCGACCAAGGAGCGCTCGGGCTTCGACATCGAGATCGCCAGGATGGTCGCGGCCGACCTCGGCTTCTCCGAGAAGCAGATCGAGTGGAAGACCGTCGACTCCGGCGTCCGTGAGACGGCCATCTCCAAGGGCCAGGTCGACTACTACGTCGGCACCTACACGATCAACGACGAACGCAAGAAGCAGGTCGGCTTCGCCGGGCCGTACTACAAGGCCGGCGCGGCTCTCCTGACACGCAAGGACGACAAGTCGATCACCGGCAAGGAGTCGGTGAAGGGCAAGAAGGTCTGCTCGATCGTCGGCTCCACCCCGCTCCAGGAGATCAAGAAGCCGGAGTACGGCGCGAGCGTCGTCGAGCTGGCCAAGTACTCCGACTGCGTGCAGCAGCTGCTGACCAAGCAGGTCGACGCCGTCACCACGGACGACTCGATCCTCAAGGGCTACGCCGCCGCCAACTCCGGCAAGCTCCACGTCGTCGGCGATCCCTTCACCGACGAGCCCTACGGCGTCGGAATGGACAAGGACGACAAGGTGCTCCGCGAGGCCATCAGCACGTCGCTGGAGGACCGCGTCAAGGACGGCACGTACAAGAAGATCTACGAGGCCACGCTGGGCCTGTCCGGCTCGGACTACGTCGACCCGCCGGCCATCGAGCGCTACTGACGCCGTCGGCCGTCGGACCGCGGGCTCCGGCCCGCCGTCCGACGGCCGCCCCGGCACCGACGCCCCGCGAATGACCCAGGCGTCCCGTACACCCCCGCCGTCCCGGTCCGCCCGGGCGCGGCGGTCGTACGGGGCGCCCCTTCCCCTGCCCTGATGCCGCTGACCGCCGACGCGGAGACCTCATGAACGTACTGCTCGACAATTTCCCAGAGTTCCGCGACGGCTTCATAGGAACCGTGTCGATCACCGCCGTCAGCTCGGTTATCGCCCTGGTCCTCGGTGTGCTCATCGCCGGGTTCCGGGTCTCGCCGGTGCCGCCGCTACGGTACTTCGGCACCGCCTGGGTGACGCTGATGCGCAACACTCCGCTGACGCTGCTTTTCCTGATCTTCTTCTTCGTCGTGCCCGAGATCCTCTTCCCGGGGATGAGCCCGTTCGTGCTCGGCTCGCTGGCGCTCGGCTTCTACACCTCCTCGTTCGTGTGCGAGGCGGTTCGCTCCGGCATCAACACCGTGCCGCTGGGACAGGCCGAGGCCGCGCGATCGATCGGCATGACGTTCTCCCAGACGCTCCGGATCGTGGTGCTCCCCCAGGCGACCCGGACCGTGATCCCGCCGCTGAGCAGCATCTTCATCGCGCTCACCAAGAACTCCGCGATCGCCGGGGCCTTCAGCGTCGCCGAGCTGTTCGGCTGGCAGAAGCTGATGAGCGACAAGGGCTACGACATCGTGCCCGTCTTCATCTGGGTGGCCCTCGGCTATCTGGTCGTCACGTTTACCATCAGCGGCCTCTTCCGGCTGCTGGAGCGTCGCATGGAGGTCGCCCGATGAGCGCCAGCGTTCTCTTCGACGCCCCGGGTCCCAAGGCCGTCGTCCGCAACCGGATCTACGCCGTCGTCGGCACCCTCGCCATCGCGGCGCTGATCGCCGTCAGCATCGTGCGGCTCGCCGACAAGGGGCACCTCGCCCCCGCGATGTGGGACATCTTCAACTACACCGGCATCCGGCAGAACATCGCCGACGCCCTGATCGCCACGCTCAAGGCCTTCGGTCTTGCCGCGATCGGCTCGCTGGTCCTCGGTGTGCTCCTGGTGGTGGGCCGGCTCTCCGACCACCAGCCGGTCCGCTGGGCGGCGACCACCTTCATCGAGCTGTTCCGCTCGCTCCCGCTGCTGATCACCATCTACGCCATCTGGGTCGGCTTCCTCACCGACTACTCGATGTGGGCGCTCGCGGCGGGCCTGTCCGTCTACAACGGCTGTGTCCAGGCCGAGGTGCTGCGGGCTGGCATCAACTCGGTGCCCAAGGGCCAGAGCGAGGCGGCGTACGCGCTCGGCATGAGCAAGACGCAGGTCATGGTCAGCGTCCTGATGCCGCAGGCCGTCCGGTCCATGCTGCCGACGATCATCGGGCAGCTCGTGGTGACCCTCAAGGACACCTCGCTCGGCTTCATCATCCTGTACCCGGAGCTGCTCCAGACCGCGCGGCTGATCGCCTCCAACACTCAGGTGAACGGCCAGTACCCGTATGTCTCGACGATCGTCGTCATCGGCACAATCTACATCGCGATGTGTCTGCTGCTCTCGGCGCTGGCAACGTGGATCGAGAAGCGCGGCCGCCGCGCCAGGACCGGCATCAAGGTGGCGCCCGGCGCCCCGGCCGCCGGCATCCCCGCGGTCGATGCCGTTCCCGGCCCGGACGCGGGGGGCGCAAAGGGCGCAGGCCCGACGGCCGACGGTGCCGCTGGGGCCGGTGTGACGAAGGACTGACCTCCCCGGGGCCCGGCCGGCCCTTCCCGGCAGGAGCATTCGAGGCAGCGGCGCACGCGTCGCTGCCTCGGTCACTTGACGCACGCACCACCAGTGGGTTGCATACGTTCTGTGATCACGCACCCGGCTTCCTCTGCCACGTTCCGCATGACCGTACGGGCCGGAGGGTTCGCGCCGTGGACCCGGTGATCGTCGTCGGCGCCGGGCCCGTCGGCCTGACGCTGTCGCTGGCCCTCGCCGCCCAGGGCGTCCCCTCGGTCGTTCTCGACGAGGGCCCCGGCACGGAGGAGCCCCGTCCCGCCCGCACGGTCGTGCTGCGCGAGGACACCGCCGACCTGGTGGGCCGCCTCGGCTGCCGGGAGCTGGACCGGGTCGGGCTGCGCTGGGCCGGGTGGCGTTCGATGCGCCGGAAGCAGCTGGTCCGGGACGTGCCGCTGGCCGGGGGCCGGAGGGACGAGGGCGCGGCTCCGCTCCCCGGGCTCCTCCCCGCGCCCCTCCATGTTCCGCAGCACGCGCTGAGCGCCGCGCTGCGTGCGGCGGTGGACAAGGCGCCGCTGGTCCAACGGGTGCCGATGAGCCGGATCGACACGCTGGAGCAGGACCCCGACGGCATCACGGTGCACACCAGGGAGCCGGGATCGACCTGGTGGCGCGGGAGCTATCTGGTCGGCTGCGACGGTGCCCGGTCGACCGTGCGCAAGCTGCTGGACATCCGGTTCCCCGGCCGTACGGCGGTGGAGCGTTATGCCGTCGCCGCGCTCCGGGCCGAACTGCCCTGGCCCGACGAAGCCGTCCTGCACCGGCAGCCTCCCTGGCGGACCGGGGGCGCCGAGGTCTCCGCCCGGCCGCTGCCGGACGGCGTCTGGCGACTGGACTGGCTGCTGCCGCCGCGCGGCGAACTGGTCACCCCCCAAGCCCTGGTCACCCGCATCCGGGACACCCTGGCAGGCTGGTGCGGCGAGACCCCGGCCTACGAGCTGCTGGACACCGGCGTTCACACGCTCCACCACCGGCTCGCCCGGCGCTGGCGCAAGCAGCGAGCCTTCCTGGCGGGGGACGCGGCACACCTGCTGGGCGCCCTGGGCACGCAAGGGCTGGATGAGGGACTCCGGGACGCCGAGAACCTGGCCTGGAAGCTGGCCCACGCCTGGCACCACGGCCCCGCCGAGCAGTTGCTCGACAGCTACCAGGCGGAGCGCCGGGCCGCGGTGGCCGCCCGGCTGCGGGCCGCCGACCAGTCGCTGCCGATACTGCGCGGCGGAGGCGGCCTGCGGACCCTGGTTCCGGGCGCCGTACGCGGTCACGACACCCTCCTCACCGACGGCCATCTGGGCTGCGGAGCACTGGGTGCGCCCCCTTCGTATTCGCACTCCCCCCTTTCGCCTCCGCACGCCGAGGCGCACACCGTCGTCGGTACGCCCCCCGGTGCGCCGGTCGCCGACGTGACGGTGACAGCACCGGACGGTACGACGGCGCGTCTGCGGGAGCGGCTCGGGCAGGGCCATCCGCTGGTGATCCTGGTCGCGCCGGGGACCGGCGTCTGGGACCGGCGGCACTGGCGGACCGCGGGCATCATGCCCCGTCTCACCGACGCCGTGGCAGCCCTTCCGGGGAGGACGGAGCTGCTGGTCACCGAGAACTATCCGGGGGCATCGGCCCATACCGTCCTGTTGGTCAGGCCGGACGGGCACCTGGTGGCGGCTTTCGGCGGCGTACGGCCGGCGGAGCTGCTCACCGCGGCACAGGCCGCTCTGGGCGGCGCGCCCGGCAGTGCGCAGGAGCCCGTGGAACCGGAGGACGGCGGGGATGAACGGGGTACGGGGCGCGAGCAGCGGCCCCGGGCACGGGTCCACGCCGACGGGACCGCCGGGGTCACCTGACCGATTGACCGTCACAGGCTCGCGTGGTGACTCCCGCTCATGACCGACACCGATGTGATGGACTTCGTCCGCGGCGCCGGCCGGGACGAGGCCCTCATCGCCCCGCTCCCCCTCGATCCAAAGAGCCGCACCTGGATCCGGCTCGACGGGCCCGGCGGCAGCGAGGCGTGGCTGATCGGCTGGCCGCCGGGCACCGGCACGACCACGCCGACTCGTTCGGTGCGTTCACCACCGTGGCCGGTGCCCTCAAGGAGCACTCGCCGGCCGTGCGGCCGCACACCGACGGCTGGACGACGCTGGAGCTGACGGAGGGGGCGGAACGGCCGAGGGGGTTGGCGACCGGTCAGGGCAGGGCGTTCGGGCGGAGCCACGCCCATGAGGTCCTCAACAAGTCCGCCGACGCGCACGCGGTCTCCGTCCACGCCTGCTACCCGCCCCTGCCGCGGATCCGCCGGTAGCACCGCACCGGTGCGGTGCTCCGCCTGGAGCAGACCGAGTGCCGGGAGGACCGGCAGTGAGCGAGGGCCGGAGTGCGAACGGGAGTGCGACCGCGAGGGGTGCCTCGGCGCCCGTGGGCATCGACGAACTGCTGGAGCGGGTCCGGGGCGGCTACGACCGGATCGGCCCGCCCGAGGCCGCCGCGGCGGCCTCGGGCGGGGCCCTGCTGGTGGACATCCGGTACGCGGCGCTCCGCGACCGGGACGGACTGGTCCCAGGAGCAATGGCCGTCGAACGCAATGAGCTGGAATGGCGGCTCGACCCCCACGGCAGCCACCGCGCCGCCGAGGCGGTCGGCCACGACCTCCGGGTCGTCGTCATTCCTGCAACGAGGGTTACGCCTCCAGCCTCGCGGTCGCCTCGCCGCGGCAGCTGGGACCGCACCGGGCCACGGACCTGATCGGCGGCTTCCAGGCGTGGCGCGGGGCGGGACTTCCGGCCATCCCCACCTGACACCCGAACGCCACGTTCCACTAGAGCAATCGCCGTGCGTGACCGACATTCGCCTCATACAGAGGACCGAAATGTACGGAGATGACGCACTATGGCGACTGCTCTCCTCACCCCCGACCAGCTCGACGGCCAGGCCTCCCGGCTGCACGACACCCAGGCGTGGCAGCAGATCGTCACGGGGTGGGAGTACACCGCCCCCGAGCGGGCACTCGCCCCGGCGAAGCCGACGTCCGCACGGCTCGTGGAGCGTGCGGAACCTGCGGAACCTGTGGAAGCCGCACCCGCAGGGCCCTCCGGCTGGCGGAACCTGCTGTCCGTGCCCATGGACCAACTCGTCTACGACACCCTGCGGACGCTGCCCGCTCCACCTCCGCACGAGCGCCCGCTGCCCGGGCGGCTGGGTGCGAGGCTGCCCGACCGCGTCCACCTCTGGCGTCGGGTCGGGCAGGGCGACCTGCGGCCCTCGACCCACCTCGGCTACGCACGGCGGATCCTGGCCGAGTGGGGCTGGCAGAACACCCCGTACCGGCTGCGGAACGCCCGTGGCGCACGCTGCGTCTGCGGTGCCCTGATCTCCGCGCACCGCCTCGGCTACGGCTCCCTCGACACCGTGGACCGGGCCGGCGCCTGGCTGATCACGGAGCTGCGCGCGCAGGGGTGGTCCGGGCTGATCGGCCCCTGGAACCGCGTGCCGGGCCGCACCGCGGCGGACGCTCTGACCCTCATCGAGGGGGCTGCCCGCCGCGCGGCCTCGGCCGGACACTGACCGGCCGACCGCTCCTGCCCCCGCCCTCCTCAGAAAGGCTCGTCCAGGCCTTCCGTGTCCTCGCCCTCCTCCTCCAGCGCCTGACGCACCACCCGCAGGGCCATGCCCTCCCCGTAGCCCTTGCGTGCGAGCATCCCCGCCAGACGGCGCAGCCGCTTGTCACGGTCCAGGCCTCGCGTGGAGCGGAGCTTGCGGGCCACGAGCTCGCGTGCCGTCCCCTCCTCCTGGTCCGCGTCGAGCTGCCCGACCGCCTCGTCGATCACGGCGGAGTCCACGCCCTTCGTCCGCAGCTCACGGACGAGGGCACGGCGCGCGAGTCCCCGGCCGTGGTGCCGGGACTCCACCCATGCTCCGGCGAACGCGGCATCGTCGATCAGCCCGACGTCCTCGAAGCGCGCGAGCACTTCCTCGGCCGCCTCGTCCGGGATCTCCCGCTTGCGCAGGGCGTCGGCGAGCTGCTTGCGCGTGCGCGGCGTCCCGGTGAGCAGGCGCAAGCAGATATTGCGCGCCTGCTCGACCGGGTCACGCGGCTCCCCCTTCTCGGCCCTCGACGAGGAAGGGGAGCCGCTGCTTCTGCTGCCGGAGCGGGTACGGCGGCCCGCCCCTTCGCCGAATCCGCTCCCGGTGCCCGCTCCACCGAGTGAGCGGCGCCCGGACCGCGCACCGGCACCCGCCTCCGGCTCGTCGGCGGGCCCATAGCCGGATCCGGGGTCGCCGCCGGGCTCGGCAGGGCTGCCCGGCCACTCCGTACGACGTGTCACGGCCTAGCTCTTGGCCGCCGCGGTCTTGGCCGGCTTGGCCTTGGCGGCCGCAGTGGTCGCCGGCTTCGCCGCCCCGTCGGCCGCCGGTGCCGCTGTCGCAGCGGCGTCCGCGGCGGGCTCGCCCGTCTCGGCGTCCGGACGGACACCGACACCCAGCTTCTCCAGGATCTTCTTCTCGATCTCGTTGGCGAGGTCGGGGTTGTCCTTGAGGAAGTTGCGGGCGTTCTCCTTGCCCTGGCCGAGCTGGTCGCCCTCGTACGTGTACCAGGCGCCGGCCTTGCGGACGAAGCCGTGCTCCACGCCCATGTCGATCAGTCCGCCCTCGCGGCTGATGCCCTGGCCGTAGAGGATGTCGAACTCCGCCTGCTTGAACGGCGGCGCGACCTTGTTCTTGACGACCTTGACGCGGGTACGGTTGCCGACCGCGTCGGTCCCGTCCTTCAGCGTCTCGATCCGCCGGATGTCCAGACGCACCGAGGCGTAGAACTTCAGCGCCCGGCCACCGGTCGTGGTCTCCGGCGAACCGAACATCACGCCGATCTTCTCGCGGAGCTGGTTGATGAAGATCGCGGTGGTCTTGGACTGGTTGAGCGCACTGGTGATCTTGCGGAGCGCCTGGCTCATCAGGCGGGCCTGGAGACCCACGTGCGAGTCGCCCATCTCGCCCTCGATCTCGGCGCGTGGCACCAGGGCCGCCACGGAGTCGATGACGATCAGGTCCAGGGCGCCGGAGCGCACCAGCATGTCGACGATCTCCAGCGCCTGCTCACCGTTGTCCGGCTGGGACAGGATGAGGCTGTCGATGTCGACGCCGAGCTTCTTCGCGTACTCCGGGTCCAGCGCGTGCTCGGCGTCGATGAACGCCACCGAACCACCGAGCTTCTGCGCGTTCGCCACGGCGTGCAGCGTGAGCGTCGTCTTACCGGAGGACTCCGGCCCGTACACCTCCACCACACGGCCGCGCGGCAGACCGCCGACCCCGAGGGCGACGTCGAGGGCGGTCGATCCCGTGGGGATGACCTCGATGGGCTCGTTCGGCCGCTCACCGAGGCGCATCACCGCACCCTTGCCGAACT
>NZ_NEUE01000268.1:0-5831 GCF_002910905.1 Streptomyces sp. SM11
TTCCATCATGACTGCTTCTGCTGTGGTTGTGCGTCGTTCGGTGCTGGGTCGGGCCTGCCCGGCGTGCGCGGAGTTGCGGTGCGCCGATCCGGCTGAGTGCCTGTACTTCCTGACTTCTCGCCCGTGGGCGGACTGCTCGGAGTGCGCCGGGTCCGGTTGGGCCGGTGAGGACGACTGCCTGTCGGTGTTCTGCTGGGTCTGCAACGGTTCCGGGCTGGAGGAGCACACCGCCCGCTCCGTCGTGCACGCCACCGTCAGCGCCCGGCCCCGCGCCCGCCTCCTCGCCCACATCGAGCGCCTGACCGCCGAGGTCTCCGACTCCGTGGCGGTGGCCGCGTGAGCCTCTTCGACGACGCCCTGTTCGGTGAACGCCCCGACTCGGCGGAGTGGGCGGATGAGATGCGGACCGAGCAGATCGGCGTGTACCTCGACGCCCACGACGTCCGCCCCTACACCCACTTCTTCACCGTGGTCGATGACGCTCACTACGCCGAGGAAGACGCCAAGGTGCGCGGCCTCTACCCGCCGATCGGGCACGGCTACCCGAGGGAGGACGACCAGTGACCTCCTTTCCCGTAGAGCCCTCGGCCGTGGCCGGGACCGCCGCCATTGTGGGCACTGATCCGCTGACGCTGGCTGACCTCTTACGGGTCGCCAACGCCCCCGGCTTCGACCGCTGGCAGGAGCAGGTCCGGCGTACCGGTGGCTGCTCGGACCCGATCCATCTGGAGGGCATGACCACTACCCGGGATGCGAAGTCGGGGCAGGTGCTCTACTCCTACAGCACCCAGGGCGAGCCCGGCGGACGCCTCCGGGTCGCGTGCGGGAACCGGCGGGCCTCCCGGTGCCCCTCCTGCGCCTGGACCTACGCCGGGGACACCTTCCACCTGATCCGCGCCGGGCTCACCGGTGACGTGGCCAAGGGAGCGCCGGTCACGGTGCGCACGCACCCCAAGGTCTTCGCGACGCTCACCGCCCCTAGCTTCGGCCCGGTCCACAACCGGCCCACCCGTGGTGTCTGCCGGTGCGGCACCGACCACCCCGAGGACTCCCCGATCCTCGGCACCGCCCTGAACCCCGGCACGTACGACTACGCGGGCGCGGTGCTGTGGAACAACCACGCCGGGGACCTCTGGCGACGCTTCACCATCTACCTCCGCCGGGAGATCGCTGCCCGCGCCGGCCTTTCCCAGAAAGCCGCCTCCGAGGTCTGCCGGGTCTCCTTCGGGAAGGTCGCTGAGTTCCAGAAGCGCGGCGCGGTCCACTTCCACGCCATCGTCCGACTCGACGGCCCCGACGGACCCGAGACCCCGCCCCCCGGCTGGGCCAGCGTCGCCCTGCTGACGGACGCGATCCAGGCGGCTGCCGCCCGCGCCACGGTCCCGCTCCCGGCCTCCGGCGACCACCCCGCCCGAACCTTGGCATGGGGGACACAGGTGGACGTCCGCCCCATCGGTGCCGGGAGTGCGAACGAGGATCTGTCGGAAGAGGCGGTGGCCGCGTACGTGGCGAAGTACGCCACCAAAGCCGCCGAGACCACCGGCACCGTAGACCGCCGCATCGGAGAGCTGGGAGAGCTGGACAAGCTCACCGACCTGCCCGACCACGCCCGGCACCTGATCGAGGCGTGCTACGACCTGGACGACGCCTACCCGGACCGGATGCTGTGGCGCTGGGCCCACATGCTCGGCTTCCGCGGCCACTTCTCCACCAAGTCCCGCGCCTACTCCACCACCCTCGGCGCACTGCGCCAGGTCCGCGCCGACTACCGGGCCCGTCAGGAACGCCGCGAACGTGGCCTGCCCGACCCGGACGATGCCCCGGAGGGCTCCACACTGACCCTCGCCCACTGGACGTATGCCGGGCACGGCCACACCCCCGGTGAGTCCTGGCTCGCGGCGACCATCGCTCGCGACATCCAGACCGGCCGCACCACCGCCCGCGAAGTACGCGCCGAACTCGAAGACCTGGACCACCTCGACGCGGTGGAGGTGTGGGCATGAGGCGACCGCTGCCCGACCGCTACCTGACCCCGCTTGACCTGGCTGACCTCCTGGGCGTGCCCGTCGAGACGGTCTACCAGTGGCGCCGCAAGGACACCGGTCCCCGCGGCTTCCGCGTCGGCCGGCATCTGCGCTACGACCCCGAAGACGTCCGCGCCTGGGTCGCCACCCTCATGGACAAGGAAGCCGCCTGATGGCCGGACACATCCAAGACCGCTGGTACAAGACCGAGCCCGGACCGAGCGGCAAGGCCGTACGGGTCAAGACCGACCGCCATGGCATCGGCCTGCGCTACCGCGCCCGCTACATCGGCCCCGATGGCTCCGAGAAGTCCAAGAGCTTCCCTGACAAGCAGAAGCGCAAGGCTGAGACCTGGCTGTCCAACGTCGAAGCCGACATGTCCCGCGGCGACTACATCGCGCCCGAGGCAGGCAAGGTCACCTTCGAGCAGTACGCGACGCGGTGGATGAAGACGCAGATGACGGACCCGGCGACCCGCGAAGCCGTCGAGATGCGGCTGAGGCTCCACGCTCTCCCGCACATCGGGAAGCGGCCCATCGGGTCGTTCAACCCGACGCACCTTCGCCTCTGGATGCGGGGCCTGGAGGACGCGGGCCTGTCCGCCGCCTACCGGCGCGGGATCTTCGCTCACGTATCGACGGTGTTCACGGCCGCAGTCGAGGACCGAGTCATCCGGGCGAATCCGTGCTCGGCGCGATCGGTCAAGGCTCCTCGTCTCGATCCCCGAAAGATCAAGCCTTGGTCTGCCGAGCGCGTCAAGGCTGTTCGGGATGCTCTGCCGGAGAAGTACCGCGCGATGGTGGATCCCGCTGCCGGATGCGGTCTGCGTCAGGGGGAGGTGTTCGGGCTCGCGGTTGAGGACGTGGACTTCCTCGGTGGCGTCCTCCACGTGGTCCGGCAAGTCAAGTTGCTCCGCGGGCGGCCCGTCTTCGCTCCGCCCAAGGGAGGGAAGGAGCGGGATGTTCCTCTGCCGGAGTCCATCGCCTTCGGGTTGGCCGGCCACCTGATGCGGATGCCTGCTGTCGAGGTGACGTTGCCGTGGAAGACGTTGGACGGCCCGCCCGTCACTGCGGCGCTGATCTTCCGGAGCCCTGAGGGGCACGCACTGAACCGCAACAAGTTCAACGATCGGCAGTGGCGGCCCGCCCTCCGTGCTGCTGGTGTGGCTGAGGGGCGGGACAACGGGATGCACGCGCTGCGGCACTTCTACGCGTCGGTGCTCCTGGACGCGGGGGAGAGCATCAAGGCTCTGAGCGAGTATCTGGGGCATCACGACCCCGGTTTCACGCTGCGGACCTACACCCACCTGATGCCGTCGAGCGAGACTCGCACGCGCGCCGCTGTCGACGCAGTCTGGGCCGCTCCGGCTACCGATGACGGCCCGGAGACGGCCCAGAAGGGGTTATAGGTCGTTGACCTGCGGGATTCTCAAAAGCCGAAGTTCTGGACCCACCACGGGCCGCCGGAGCCCTCGTGGACGCCGATGCCGATGGTCTTGTAGTCGCAGTTGAGGATGTTCGCCCGGTGACCTTCGCTGTTCATCCAGGCCGTCATCACGGCCTGGGCGTCCGCCTGGCCGCGGGCGATGTTCTCCGCGGCGAGCCCCTGCACACCGGCCTGCGCGGCCCGGTCCCAGGGAGTGTCGCCGTCCGGGTCCGTGTGGTCGAAGAAGCCGCGGGCGGCCATGTCCTCGCTGAAGTTCTGCGCGAGGGTGGTCAGCGGGGCGCTGGTGGCCAGCGGGGAGCAGCCGACCTTCGCGCGCTCCTCGTTCACCAGCGCCAGCACCTCGGTGCGTGTGGAGGCGTCGGTGGGGGAAGGGCTCGGCTTCTTGCTGGGCGGCGGGGCGGCGGAGGTCTTCGGCGGCGCCGGGGCCCTGCTCGCCGGAGCGCTGCTCTTCTCCGGTGCCGAGGTGGGTGCCTTCGACTTCTCGGACGGGGTGGCGGCCGGCTTCTTCGACGTGGAGGGCGCGGCCGGCTTCGACGGCGTCTTCGAGGGCGAGGCCGAGGCGGAGGGGGTCTTGGACGACGTCTTGGACGGAGACTTCGACGGGCTCTCGCCCGGCGCCTCCGGGCGCTCGCTGCCCCGGCTGGCGGGGGAGGAGGACCGGTCGGCCGGCGCGGTGGTGCCGCCACCCTGGGGCAGCAAGTCCGGAGCGCCGTCGGCGCGGACCCGGTCGGCGGCGGTGGTGGTGCCCGAGGTATAGGTGTCACCACCGGGGAGCAGGCCGGAGGCGACGGCGACCGCGCCGACGGCCACGGCCGCCGAGACGCCGAGGAGCCCGGTGCGGATCGGCACGGCGGACTTCTTCCGGCGCGTGCCCCGGTGCCGGGAAGCGGCCCCGGCCGCGGGTTCTTCAGCGGTGGGGCCTGCGGCGGATCGTCGGTGGCGTCCCATGCGCTGTGCCTTCCTGATACTCCGGACGCCGTTACGACGTCACTCGACTGCCCCGTTGCCCGTTGATCGAATTCGGTCGCACGCGAAGCGAATGCCACTTGATCGACTTTTCAGCCGACACCCGTCACCCGTCCGATACTCACCCGATCGAGTGAGGCTGTTGCGACGGGACTGTAGCCCATGGGCGAAAGGGGGCGACGTGCTTCCTGAGCAATTGGCCGGTTAGCGTTCGGGCATGAACGAAGAAGCGCGCCTCGTCGTCTGGGTACGCGGCCGAGTACAGCAAGTAGGCTTCCGCTGGTTCACCAGGGCAAATGCTTTGGAGATCGGTGGTCTCATCGGGTTCGCCCTCAACCTCGACGACGGAAGGGTGCAGATCGTGGCCGAAGGGCCACGTGACAATTGCCACCGTCTGCTGGACTGGCTGCGGTCCGACGACACACCCGGGCGCGTGGACGGAGTCACTGAGATCTGGGACACCCCGCGCGGTGGATACGACGGATTCGCCATCCGCTGATCCCGCCCCACGCGGCCCCTCGGGTCCGCCCGGTGAACGCCGCACGCCGAACGGTCACCGGAACGCCGGCCCGGCCCCCGCACCCGAAATGACCTGCGACGGGGCCTCGCGCCGGCCGATGGTTGCCAGATGCGGGATGTCGTGCAAGGCTGCGGCATTGACGAAGATCCGCGCACCCCTCGGGGCCCGCAGGAGAGTCGCGCCGCATGATCGTCCGGCCGCGCGCCCCCCGGGACACCCGGGCACACAGGGTGTGATCGTGTTGACCGTCAAACTTTTTGGTGAGACGCTGAAAACCCCGCGCACCTTAGCTGTTCGGTAGAGCTGACAAGCAGCAGAACCGCAGTGGTGACAGAGCCCTGCCGAGCACCGCGGGTGCGATCCCCTGACGACCCACACCGCATCGGTCGGTCACTCATTGTGGAGGACCATCCATCATGGCAAAGGCGCTTCTCGGTTACGTCGGCGGTTCCGACCCGCGACTCCTCGCCGAGATGCGACGGCTCCAGCAGCGCGTCCAGGACCTGGAATCCGAGCTCAACCGGATCCAGGACGAGAACGACGCGCTCAACGCCGCCGCCCAGCACCAAGAGTCGCTGCTCGACAGCATCGACATCGACGTACCCCAGGGCGAGCCTGCGCTGACCTGACCCCGATGGCCCCTCGGGCCGGTCGGGCCGGGCACGCTCAGTAGCCTCGGAACACCATTGATTCGTCCTGCGTCACGGATCGCCGTCGCCGAACACCGGAGTGCCCGCAGCACCGGGGACGTCGATGTCCGGTGGTTCTGCGCTGCACCGCGCAGGACCGCGGCTGGATTCACAGAGCGACACCAGCAAGATTCAGCAAGATTCACAGGGACGCTTCAGCGTCCCTTTCTTCTGTGCCCGGCCCCC
>NZ_NEUE01000268.1:5859-37810 GCF_002910905.1 Streptomyces sp. SM11
TCTGTGCCCGGCCCCCCGCCCCGGACGTACCGGGCTTCGCTTGTCGTCTGATGTGCCCTGCACCTTCATCAGTGAAACCGGGAGTGAAAGGTAGAGTCCGGCGGCGTGCACCTCAAGGCCCTGACCCTGCGTGGTTTCAAATCGTTCGCGTCCGCCACCACCCTGCGGTTCGAACCAGGGATCACCTGCGTCGTCGGTCCCAATGGATCCGGAAAGTCCAATGTGGTGGACGCGCTCTCCTGGGTCATGGGGGAACAGGGCGCCAAATCCCTGCGCGGCGGCAAGATGGAAGACGTGATCTTCGCCGGGACGACCGGGCGGCCCCCGCTCGGCCGCGCCGAAGTTTCGCTGACCATCGACAATTCCGACGGTGCATTGCCCATCGAGTACGCCGAAGTGACGATCACTCGGATCATGTTCCGCAATGGCGGCAGCGAATACCAGATCAACGGTGACACCTGCCGGCTGCTCGACATCCAGGAGCTCCTCTCCGACTCCGGCATCGGCCGCGAGATGCACGTCATCGTCGGCCAGGGTCAGTTGGACTCCGTGCTGCACGCCGACCCGATGGGCCGCCGGGCCTTCATCGAGGAGGCCGCGGGCGTGCTCAAGCACCGCAAGCGGAAAGAGAAGGCGCTGCGGAAGCTGGACGCCATGGGCGCCAACCTGGCCCGCGTCCAGGACATCACCGACGAACTGCGCCGCCAGCTCAAACCGCTCGGCCGGCAGGCCGCCGTCGCCCGCCGGGCCGCCGTCATCCAGGCCGACCTGCGCGACGCCCGGCTCCGGCTCCTCGCGGACGACCTGGTGAACCTGCGGGACGCGCTGCGCGACGAGATCGCCGACGAGGCGGAGCTGAAGAAGCGCAAGGACGCGGCCGAGGCCGAGCTGAGGACGGCGCTCGCCCGCGAGGCCGAGCTGGAGGGCGAGGTGCGCCGGCTCGCGCCCCGGCTCCAGCGCGCCCAGCAGACCTGGTACGAGCTGTCGCAGTTGGCCGAGCGGGTCCGCGGCACGGTCTCGCTGGCCGACGCCCGGGTCCGCAGCGCCTCCGAGGCCCCCGCCGAGGAGCGCCGGGGCCGCGACCCCGAGGACCTGGAGCGTGAGGCCGCCCGGATCCGCGAGCAGGAGGCGGAGCTGACGGCGGCCCTGGAGGCGGCCGAACACGCGCTGGAGGACACCGTCGCCCACCGCGCCGACCTGGAACGCGAGCTGGCCGCCGAGGAGCGCCGGCTCAAGGACGCCGCCCGTGCCATCGCGGACCGGCGCGAAGGGCTCGCCCGGCTGAACGGGCAGGTCAACGCGGCCCGCAGCCGGGCCGGTTCGGCACAGGCCGAGATCGACCGGCTGGCCGCCTCCCGCGACGAGGCGCAGGACCGCGCGGTGAGCGCCCAGAAGGAGTACGAGCAGCTCAAGGCCGAGGTCGACGGACTGGACGCGGACGACGAGGAGCTGGCCGCTCGCCACGAGGAGGCCAAGCACGCGCTCGCCGAGGCCCAGGCTGCCCACAGCACGGCACGGGACGGGGTCACGGCCGCCGAGCGCAGGCGGGCGGCGGTCGCGGCCCGGCACGAGGCGCTGGCACTGGGGCTGCGCCGCAAGGACGGTACGGGCGCGCTGCTCGGGGCCCGGGACCGGCTGGCCGGACTCCTCGGCCCGGCCGCCGAGCTGCTGACCGTCGAGCCCGGGTACGAGGTCCCGGTCGCGGCCGCCCTCGGCACGGCGGCGGACGCGGTGGCCGTCACCGACCCGGCCACGGCCGCCGACGCGATCCGGCTGCTGCGCGAACGGGACGCGGGGCGCGCGGCGATGCTGCTGGGCGCGGACCCCACGGACGCTGTGGACGCCCGGGCCCACCACGTACCCGAACAGGTGCAGGCACGGGAGGAGCCGGAGAAGCCCGAGTCCGCCGCGCTGCTGCCCGGACAGGGGGGCGTCCAGGGTGGCGCGGAGCCCGAGTCCGCCGCGCTGCCCGGACAGGGGGGTGCCCACGGTGGCGCGGAGCCCGAGCCCGCCGCGCGGCACGGCGGCCGGGATGCCGCCGCCTTCCCGAACGGTCGTGCCGAGACGGCTGCCGCCCTCGCCCCGCCCGCCGTCGCCGACCTCGTGCGCGGGCCCGCCGCACTGGTCGGGGCCGTACGCCGTCTCGTGCGGGACATGGTGGTCGTCAGGACGCTGGAGGACGCGGAGGAGCTGGTCACCGCGCACCCCGGGCTGACCGCGGTGACCGGTGAGGGCGACGTGCTGTCCGCCCACTTCGCCCAGGGCGGGTCGGCCGGGGTGCCCAGCCTCCTGGAGGTGCGGGCCTCCGTCGACGAGGCCGCCGCCGAGCTGGCCGGCCTCGCCGTACGGTGCGAGGAGCTCGCAGGGGCCCAGCGCTTGGCGGAGGAGCGGCGTACGGAGCGGACCGCGCTCGTCGAGGAGCTGGGGGAGCGCCGCCGGGCGGCCGAGCGGGAGAAGTCCGGCTTCGCCCAGCAGCTCGGGCGGCTCGCCGGGCAGGCCAGGGGCGCGGCCGGGGAGGCCGAGCGCATGACCGCGTCCGCGGCCCGCGCCCAGGAGGCCCTGGAGCGGGCGACGGAGGAGGCCGAGGAGCTGGCCGAACGGCTGCTGGTCGCCGAGGAGACCCCGGCCGAGGAGGAGCCCGACACCTCCCGGCGGGACCGGCTCGCCGCCGACGGGGCCAACGCCCGCCAGACCGAGATGGAGGCCCGGCTCCAGGCCCGTACGCACGAGGAGCGGGTCAAGGCGCTGGCCGGGCGCGCCGATTCGCTGGACCGGGCAGCCCGTGCCGAACGGGAGGCGCGCACCCGTGCCGAACAGCGCCGGGCCCGGCTGCGGTACGAGGCCGAGGTCGCCTCGGCCGTCGCCTCCGGGGCCCGTCAGCTGCTGGCGCACGTCGAGGTGTCCCTCGTCCGGGCCAGCCAGGAGCGGACGGCGGCCGAGGCGGCGAAGGGCGAGCGGGAGCGCGAGCTGGCCGTGGAGCGCGACCGGGGCCGGGGGCTGAAGGGGGAGTTGGACAAGCTCACCGACTCGGTCCACCGGGGCGAGGTGCTGGGAGCGGAGAAGCGGCTGCGGATCGAGCAGCTGGAGACGAAGGCCCTGGAGGAGCTGGGCGTGGAGCCCGCGGGGCTGGTCTCCGAGTACGGGCCGGACCAGCTCGTGCCGCCCTCGCCCGCGGCGGAGGGCGAGGAACTGCCGGAGGACCCGGAGCATCCCCGTAACCGGCCGAAGGCGTATCTGCGGCCGGAGCAGGAGAAGCGGCTGCGGGCGGCCGAACGGGCGTACCAGCAACTCGGGAAGGTGAATCCGCTCGCCCTGGAGGAGTTCTCGGCGCTGGAGGAACGGCACAAGTTCCTGTCCGAGCAGCTTGAAGACCTGAAGAGGACCCGGGCCGATCTGCTCCAGGTGGTCAAGGAGGTCGACGAGCGGGTCGAGCAGGTCTTCACGGAGGCCTACCGGGACACCGCCCGTGAGTTCGAGGGCGTCTTCTCGCGGCTCTTCCCCGGCGGCGAGGGGCGGCTCGTCCTGACCGACCCGGACAACATGCTGGCCACCGGAGTGGACGTCGAGGCGCGCCCGCCGGGCAAGAGGGTGAAGCGGCTCTCCCTGCTGTCGGGTGGCGAGCGGTCCCTGACGGCGGTGGCGCTGCTGGTCTCGATCTTCAAGGCCCGGCCCAGCCCGTTCTACGTGATGGACGAGGTCGAGGCCGCGCTCGACGACACCAATCTGCAGCGGCTGATCCGGATCATGGAGGAGCTCCAGGAGAGCTCCCAGCTGATCGTGATCACGCACCAGAAGCGGACGATGGAGGTCGCCGACGCGCTGTACGGCGTGTCCATGCAGGGCGACGGGGTCTCGAAGGTCATCAGCCAGCGGTTGCGCTGACTTTTTACCAGATCATCAGAAGTTCAACGCACCTTTTGTGTGCTCCTGGGTACACGCAGCTCGACCCATCATTTGACTTCACTTCTTGAACGCATAAACTCTGCAAAGTTGATCTCACCTTCAAGTGGTGGCGGGCCGGATGTTGTGCCCCACTGGGAAGGCTCACCCCCCACGTCTGACTTGCGGCCAGGCATCAGGAGTTCACGTGACCAGCGCATCGCCCGGACCGGCGTCCGGAGCCCGAGCGGCCCATCCGGACCACCTCGGCCATGTCATCTTCATCACGGCCGCCGCGGCGATGGGCGGCTTCCTCTTCGGCTACGACAGCTCCGTCATCAACGGGGCCGTCGAGGCGATCCGCGACCGGTACGACGTCGGCTCCGGAACGCTCGCCCAGGTCATCGCCATCGCGCTGATCGGCTGTGCGATCGGCGCCGCCACCGCCGGACGGATCGCGGACCGGATCGGCCGCATCCGCTGCATGCAGATCGCCTCGGTGCTCTTCACTGCCAGCGCCCTGGGCTCCGCGCTGCCGTTCTCGCTCTGGGACCTGGCGATGTGGCGGGTCATCGGCGGTTTCGGCATCGGCATGGCCTCCGTGATCGGCCCGGCCTACATCGCCGAGGTCTCCCCGCCCGCCTACCGCGGTCGGCTCGGTTCCTTCCAGCAGGCCGCGATCGTCATCGGTATCGCGGTCTCGCAGCTGGTCAACTATGCCATCCTCCAGATCGCCGACGGCGATCAGCGGGGCGACATCCTCGGCCTGGAAGCCTGGCAGTGGATGCTCGGCGTGGAGGTGGTCCCGGCCGTCCTGTACGGTCTGCTCTCCTTCGCGATCCCCGAGTCCCCGCGCTTCCTCATCTCGGTCGGCAAGAAGGACCGGGCGCGGAAGATCCTCGAAGAGGTCGAAGGCGAGAGCGTCGACCTCGACGCCCGCGTGGCCGAGATCGAGACCGCCATGCACCGCGACCACAAGTCCTCCTTCAAGGACCTGCTCGGCAGCCGCTTCTTCTTCCTGCCCATCGTCTGGGTCGGTATCGGCCTCTCGCTCTTCCAGCAGCTCGTCGGCATCAACGTGGCGTTCTACTACTCGGCGACGCTGTGGCAGTCCGTCGGCATCAATCCCAGCGACTCGTTCTTCTACTCGTTCACCACCTCGATCATCAACATCATCGGTACGGTGATCGCGATGGTGCTGGTCGACCGGGTGGGCCGCAGGCCTCTGGTCCTCATCGGCTCCACCGGTATGGCGATCGCGCTCGCCGCCGAGGCGTGGGCCTTCTCCGCGGACCTAGTCGACGGCAAGCTGCCCGAAACCCAGGGCGCGGTTGCCCTGATCGCCGCCCATACCTTCGTGCTGTTCTTCGCCCTGTCGTGGGGTGTCGTCGTCTGGGTCTTCCTGGGCGAGATGTTCCCGAACCGGATCCGCGCGGCGGCCCTCGGCGTCGCCGCCTCCGCGCAGTGGATCGCCAACTGGTCCATCACCGCGAGCTTCCCGAGCCTGGCCGACTGGAACCTTTCGGGGACGTACGTCATCTACACCTGCTTCGCCGTGCTCTCGATCCCCTTCGTGCTCAAGTTCGTGAAGGAGACCAAGGGCAAGGCGCTGGAGGAGATGGGCTAAGGGGGCGCCCGGTCGGCCGGGCCGGGCTCGCGTGCCCCCGCTGCCCCTCTCCTCGCTCGACGGTCCCGGCTCACCGAGCCGGGACCGTCGGCTTCCCCAGGGCCTCGCAGAACAGCCGCAGGCTGCTCCACCCCTCCTCCACCGGCATCCCGCCGCACAGCGGATGCAGCACCAGGCTCTGGGCTTCCAAGGCCTTCAGACCGTCCGGCGTGACGATCCGGTACACTCCCTCCTCGCGCAGCTCCGCCACCGTCGCCGCCGCCGAGCGCACCGCGGAGCGGATGTCCTCGGACTGCCAGGACGCGTACGTCCGGGCCTCGTGCAGGAAGTGCTCGCCGTACTCGGCCCATGTACGGTCCGGATCCTCGGAGACGTGCAGCAGTGGCGTCTCGGCCGCGGGCATCATGCAGAAGCCCTCCGTCCCGTGCTCCGCGCGCTGCTCGTGGTAGTACGCCTCCAACTCCGGCAGATGAGCGCTCGGGAACAGCGGCAGTCCCAGCCGGGCGGCCCGTCGCGCCGCCGCCCGCGAGCTGCCGCCGACCAGCAGCATCGGGTGCGGCCGCGTGTAAGGGCGCGGGGTGACGCGTACCGTACGGCCCCGGTACGCGAACGGCTCCCCGGTCCACGCCGCCAGCAGCGTCTCCAGCAGCTCGTCCTGGAGCCTGCCGCGCCGCCCCCACTCGACCCCGGCCCGCTCGTACTCCTCGGGGCGGTAGCCGATCCCCGCGACCGTCACCAGCCGGCCCGCGCTCAGCAGGTCCAGCACCGCGATGTCCTCCGCGAGCCGCAGCGGATCGTGCAGCGGCCCGATGATCGCCGAGACGGTCACCGCGATTCGGCGGGTGGCGCCGAAGACCGCTCCGGCGAAGGTGAACGGGGAGGGCAGCCATGAGTTCGCCACCCCGTGGTGCTCCTCGGTCTGCACCGTGTCGACACCGTGCTCGTCCGCGTACGCCGCCATCTCCAGCGCGGCGCGATAGCGGGCCGAGAGCGCCGCGGGTTCGGCTTCGGGGTCGACGAGATTGAACCGGACCACTGTGAAGGCCATCGGAGGCGTCCCTTCGCCGAGGCGGGCAGGCGAGCGTTCTGGCGGTCGGCGGCACCGTAGCTGACGCAGTGTCAGAAGTGTAGGTGCCGGTGTTCGCATTGCCGCCAAAAGGTGCATATGGCCCCGATGGATCGCCGGGTGCCGGCCGGACCAGCGTCCGCGGCACGGCCGTGGCCGATACTGGACGGGTTATGGAACTCGTCGAAATCGTCATCCTCGCTGTAGTCATCGCCCTGGTCGCTGTCGGCCTGGTCGGCGGGCTCGTGGTCGGCAGCCGCAAGAAGAAGCTGCCGCCCCCGCCGCCGAGCGCGCCGACCATCACTCCTCCCGCCGAACCGCAGGTCGGCGAGGAGGCCGAGACGTCGCGCGACGAAGCGCGGCGCACCATCGACGAAGTCGGCCTCCCGGACGCCACCGCGCCCGTGGAGGAGGCCCCGGTCGCCGAGGCCCCCGCGCCGCCCGCGCTGGAGGTCCCCGAGCCCACCGCCGGCCGGCTCGTCCGTCTGCGGGCCCGGCTCGCCCGCTCGCAGAACTCGCTCGGCAAGGGGCTTCTCACCCTGCTCTCCCGGGACAACCTCGACGAGGACACCTGGGAGGAGATCGAGGACACCCTCCTCACCGCCGACGTCGGCGTCGCCCCCACCCAGGAACTGGTCGAGCGGCTCCGTGAGCGCGTCCGCGTGCTCGGCACCCGCACCCCCGAGGACCTGCGCACCCTGCTCCGTGAAGAGCTGATCACCCTGCTCGGCCCGGACTTCGACCGCGAGGTCAGGACCGAGGGCGGTGCCGAGACCCCCGGCGTCGTCATGGTCGTCGGCGTCAACGGCACCGGCAAGACCACCACCACCGGCAAGCTGGCCCGGGTGCTCGTCGCCGACGGGCGCAGCGTGGTGCTCGGCGCGGCCGACACCTTCCGCGCCGCCGCCGCCGACCAGCTCCAGACCTGGGGCGAGCGCGTCGGCGCCCGCACGGTCCGCGGGCCCGAGGGCGGCGACCCGGCGTCGATCGCCTACGACGCGGTCAAGGAGGGCATCGCCGAGGGCGCGGACGTCGTCCTCATCGACACCGCCGGCCGGCTGCACACCAAGACCGGCCTCATGGACGAGCTGGGCAAGGTCAAGCGCGTCGTGGAGAAGCACGGCCCGCTGGACGAGATCCTGCTCGTCCTCGACGCCACGACCGGACAGAACGGCCTCGTCCAGGCCCGGGTGTTCGCGGAGGTCGTGGACATCACCGGCATCGTCCTCACCAAGCTCGACGGCACCGCCAAGGGCGGCATCGTCATCGCGGTCCAGCGCGAGCTGGGCGTACCGGTGAAGCTGATCGGTCTCGGCGAGGGGGCGGACGACCTCGCCCCGTTCGAGCCGGGCGCCTTCGTGGACGCTCTCATCGGTGACTGACCCGCGTTCTTGAACCCGGCACGGCCCCCGCGCGGCGGACGGGCGGCGGCTCCTGCGAGGAGCATGCCGCCCGTCCGCCGTTTCCGTACCCGCTTCGAGCGCTACGAGCGGTGGCAGATGTACGCCAGTGTCCCCAGCAGCAGCCGCGCCTGCGGGGGAGCGGCCACCGTGTCCAGCTTCGGAGGCCGCAGCCAGCGGACCGGGCCGAGGCCGCCGAGGTCACAGGGCGGGGCGGTGATGTGCGCCCCCGGGCCGAGAGCGCGCAGGTCGAGGGCCGCGTCGTCCCAGCCCATCCGGTAGAGCAGCTCGGGCAGTCCGGCGGCGGCCCCGGGGGCGACGAAGAACTGCGCCCGCCCGGTCGGCGTCACCGCGACCGGCGCCGACGGCAGTCCCATCCGCTCCATCCGGACCAGGGCACGCCGCCCGGCCTGCTCCGCGACCTCCAGGACGTCGAAGGAGCGGCCCACCGGCAGCAGCATCGCCGCTCCCGGCGTCTCGGCCCAGGCATCCGACGCGCGGTCCAGGCCGGTGCCCGGCGGGACCTCCCGGGCGAAGCCCAGTGGGTGCGCTCCCGGCGCCGGGCAGGCCGGCTCGCCGCACGAGCAGGAGCCGGCCTCGGCCCGTGCTCCGGGCGTCACCGCCCAGCCCAACAGCCCTGTGTACTCGGCCACCGCCGTGCCCTCGGTGGAGCGGTGGCGTCGCCGCGCACCGGATCGCATCTCCCGGATGCCGCCGATCGTGAAGCCCATGCCCCCTCCAACGGGTCCGACTCGTCGGTGGTTACGACCCGCGTTGCCCGGGTAACCCTCCGTCGCTGAATCTCGATCGAGTGGCGTGCGCGGTAGTGCGAAAGGTGGTGCGACACGGCGTGCGCGCCCCCGAGTGCTTCCGTCCGCTCACCCTCGGTCCTGGTCGCTCAAGTCAAGCGCGCCCGGCGCCAGTCGGGTTCATTCGAAGGGGTGGCGAATGGTGGCGTTTCCTCAATCCCCCTCGCGGGAGAGGTGATCGTAGGATTACCGTCGGTATACGAGCTCTGGGAGTATGTGCACCCACGGGTATGCCGCAGGCGACCCGATTCCCTGTTCGATGGTGTCGGTGATGTCGTGATGTCGACGGGGGTGCAACTCCCGTCCGGACAGCACCGATACACGGCATTCTGAATAATGGTTCGCGCGATGAGGTTTCAGCGGGATGGGGGCGTTCCAGTGAGTGGCAGCGGCGCAGGCGACACGGATGCCGGAAAGCGCCCCAACGGGCAGTTGGGGTCATGGTTCGTGCGCAGCGGCTGGTCCAAGGGCGAGCTGGCACGCCAGGTGAACCGGCGGGCGCGGCAGATGGGCGCCCACCACATCAGCACCGACACCTCCCGGGTACGGCGCTGGCTCGACGGGGAACAGCCGCGGGAGCCGATCCCGCGCATCCTCTCCGAGCTGTTCTCGGAGCGCTTCGGCGCCGTCGTCGCCGTCGAGCAGCTCGGGCTGCGCACCGCCCACCAGTCACCCTCGGTGGCCGGTGTCGACCTGCCGTGGGCCGGCCCCCAGACCGTCGCCCTGCTCAGCGAGTTCTCCCGCAGCGACCTGATGCTCGCCCGGCGCGGCTTTCTCGGCAGCTCGCTGGCGCTGGCCGCGGGGCCCGCCCTCATCGAGCCGATGCAGCGCTGGCTGGTGCCCGTCCCCGCCCAGGGCCCCGGCGAGCCGGAGTCCCCGGCCGCCGCCCACCGCCCCTCCCGGCTCTCCCGGCCCGAGCTGGACCTGCTGGAGTCGACCACCGCGATGTTCCGGCAGTGGGACGCCCAGTGCGGCGGCGGACTGCGCCGCAAGGCCGTCGTCGGGCAGCTGCACGAGGTCACCGACCTGCTCCAGGAGCCGCAGCCCGGACCCACCGCCCAGCGGCTCTTCCGCTGCGCCGCCGAACTGGCCGAGCTGGCGGGCTGGATGAGCTACGACGTCGGCCTCCAGCCCACCGCTCAGAAGTACTTCGTGCTCGCCCTGCACGCCGCCAAGGAGGCCGGGGACAAGCCGCTCGGCAGCTACATCCTGTCCAGCATGAGCCGTCAGATGATCCACCTGGGCCGCCCGGACGACGCCCTGGAGCTGATCCACCTCGCGCAGTACGGCAGCCGCGACTGCGCCACCTCCCGTACGCAGGCCATGCTGTATGCGATGGAGGCCCGCGCCTACGCCAACATGGGCCAGCCCAGCAAGTGCAAGCGGGCCGTCCGGATGGCCGAGGACACCTTCCTGGACGCCGGCCTCGACGGCGAGCCCGAGCCCGACTGGATCCGCTTCTTCTCCGAGGCCGAGCTGAACGGGGAGAACGCCCACTCCTACCGCGACCTGGCCTACGTCGCCGGCCGCAGCCCCACCTACGCCTCGCTCGCCCAGCCCGTCATGGGCAAGGCCGTCGAGCTGTTCGAAGAGGACGACGAGCACCAGCGCTCCTACGCGCTCAATCTCATCGGCATGGCCACCGTCCACCTCCTCCAGCGCGAGCCGGAGGAGTCCACCGTGCTCGCCACCCGCGCCCTGAAGATCGCCAAGAAGGTCCGCTCCGAGCGGGTGAACACCCGCCTGCGCAAGACCGTCGACACCGCTGCCAGGGACTTCGGCGATGTCGCCGACGTCGCCCGGCTCACCGAGCTGCTCCACGAACAGCTGCCGGAGACCGCCGAAGCGGTCTGACCGGCACCCCGGCCCCGGCCGCGGCGCCCCTTCCGTACAGCCCGACTCGGCTCCCCCATTGCCTGGTCACACGGAGGGTCGCCGTGGCCGGTTTCGTGCTTCTCCGGCTCCTGGGCGTTTCAACCGCACCGTATGCGGCGTGCGCCGCATGGTAGGCAGGGCACCGGACGCGCCACCCCGGATTCATTCGGCCGTAACACGCGCCCCCTCTTCGTCACGCTCGCGAAACATCGTGCGGCATCCCCGGAAACGGCGCTCGGCCAATCTCATGGCCCATAACCGGCCCGCACCTTCCCAGTGGTCCCGCAGCATTCCCCCGCACGCCGCGGCCGCACCGACGACGAGGAGACGCCGATGCCCCCAGGCATCACGACGCTTGCCGCAGACGCCCCTGAGCTGTCTGCCGCCAACACCGGGTTCATGCTCATCTGCTCGGCCATGGTGATGCTCATGACCCCCGGCCTGGCCTTCTTCTACGGAGGCATGGTCCGCGTCAAGAGCACCCTCAACATGCTGATGATGAGCTTCATCAGCCTCGGGATCGTCACGATCCTGTGGGTGCTCTACGGATTCAGCCTCGCCTTCGGCTCCGACGTCGGCTCGGTCATCGGCTGGAGCTCCGACTACGTCGGCCTCAGCGACATCGGAGTCAACGAACTCTGGGACGGCACCACCATCCCGGTGTACGTCTTCGCCGTCTTCCAGCTGATGTTCGCCATCCTCACCCCGGCCCTGATCAGCGGCGCGCTTGCCGACCGCGTGAAGTTCACCGCGTGGGCACTGTTCATCGTCCTGTGGGTCACCATCGTCTACTTCCCCGTCGCCCACTGGGTCTGGGGCTCGGGCGGCTGGCTCTTCGAGATGGGCGTCATCGACTTCGCCGGCGGTACGGCCGTCCACATCAACGCCGGTGCCGCCGCCCTCGGCGTCATCCTGGTCATCGGCAAGCGCGTCGGCTTCAAGAAGGACCCGATGCGGCCGCACAGCCTGCCGCTCGTCATGCTCGGTGTGGCGCTCCTGTGGTTCGGCTGGTTCGGCTTCAACGCCGGATCCTGGCTCGGCAACGACGACGGCGTCGGCGCGGTCATGTTCCTGAACACCCAGGTCGCCACCGCCGCGGCCGTCCTCGGCTGGCTCGTCTACGAGAAGCTGCGCCACGGCTCCTTCACCACGCTGGGCGCCGCCTCCGGCGCGGTCGCCGGTCTCGTCGCCATCACCCCGGCGGGCGGCTCCGTCAGCCCGCTCGGCGCCATCGCGATCGGCGCCATCGCCGGTGTCGTGTGCGCCATGGCGGTCGGACTGAAGTACAAGTTCGGCTACGACGACTCCCTCGACGTCATCGGCGTCCACCTCGTCGGCGGCATCATCGGCTCCCTCCTCGTCGGCTTCTTCGCCACCGGCGGCGTCCAGTCCGACGCCAAGGGCCTCTTCTACGGCGGCGGCCTCGAACAGCTCGGCAAGCAGACCGTCGGCGTCGTCGCCGTCCTCGCGTACTCTCTGGTCGTCTCCGCCCTCATCGCCCTCCTGCTCGACAAGACCATCGGGATGCGGGTCTCCGAGGACGACGAGATCTCCGGCATCGACCAGGTCGAGCACGCCGAGACGGCGTACGACTTCAGCGGCGCTGGCGGCGGCACGGTCTCCCGCACCGCCGCACCGGCCCAGGACCCGACGGCAGCATCGAAGGCAAAGAAGGTGGACGCATGAAGCTCATCACCGCAGTCGTGAAGCCCCACCGGCTGGACGAGATCAAGGAGGCCCTCCAGGCCTTCGGCGTCCAGGGGCTCACCGTCACCGAAGCCAGCGGTTACGGGCGGCAGCGCGGCCACACCGAGGTCTACCGGGGCGCCGAGTACACCGTCGACCTGGTGCCCAAGATCCGCATCGAGGTCCTCGTCGAGGACGAGGACGCCGAACAGCTCATCGAGGTCGTCGTGAAGGCCGCCCGTACCGGCAAGATCGGGGACGGGAAGGTCTGGAGCGTCCCGGTCGAGACCGCCGTCCGCGTCCGGACCGGCGAGCGCGGCCCGGACGCCCTCTGACCTACGGCCCGCAAACGGAAGGCAGCTGGGTGACGCGTACCGAAGTGACCACCGAAACCGAAGGCTCGGGACCCAGCGGCTACGCGGCGGCCCGGCTGCGCCTCCTCCAGCAGGAGGCGCGGTCCGGGCCGCCGCGCCGTGCGGCCCTCGCCCGCCTCACCGACGACTGGCTCACCGGCCTGTTCACCGCCGCCGCGACACGCGCCGGGGTGCGGGGCGCCGCCCTCGTAGCCGTCGGCGGCTACGGCCGCGGCGAGCTCTCCCCGCGCAGCGACCTCGACCTGCTCCTCCTGCACGACGGCAGCGCCGCCGCGGCGGCCCTCGCAGCCCTCGCCGACGCCGTCTGGTACCCGGTCTGGGACCTGGGTCTGGCCCTCGACCACTCAGTACGCACCCCCGGCGAGGCCCGGAAAACCGCGGGCGAGGACCTCAAGGTCCAGCTCGGCCTGCTGGACGCCCGCCCGGTCGCAGGCGACCTCGGCCTCGTCGCCTCCCTGCGCACCGCGATCCTCGCCGACTGGCGCAACCAGGCCCCCAAACACCTCCCCGCCCTCCACGAGCTCTGCCAGGAACGCGCGGAACGGATGGGCGAGCTCCAGTTCCTCCTGGAACCCGACCTCAAGGAGGCCCGCGGCGGCCTCCGCGACGCCACCGCCCTGCGCGCCGTGGCCGCGTCCTGGGTCGCCGACGCCCCCCGAGAAGGCCTCGCCGAGGCCCGCGGGGTCCTCCTCGACGCGCGTGACGCCCTCCACCTCACTACCGGGCGCGCCACCGACCGGCTCGCCCTCCAGGAACAGGACCAGGTCGCCCAGGCCCTCGGCCTCCTCGACGCCGACGCACTGCTGCGCAAGGTCTACGAGGCCGCCCGCACCGTCTCGTACGCCACCGACGTCACCTGGCGCGAGGTCAACCGCGTCCTGCGCGCCCGCTCGGTACGCCCCCGGCTCCGCGCCATGCTCAGCGGCGGCCGCGCCTCCGCCAGGTCCGCTCCCGAACGCACCCCGCTCGCCGACGGTGTGGTGGACGCGGACGGCGAAGTGGTCCTCGCCCGCGCCGCCCGCCCCGAACGCGACCCGGTCCTCACCCTGCGCGCCGCCGCCGCTGCCGCCGAGGCCGGACTCCCGCTCTCCCGCCACCTCGTCCGCCACCTGGCGACCACCGCCCAGCCGCTGCCGGTCCCGTGGCCCCCCGAGGCCCGCGAGGAACTCGTCACCCTGCTCGGCGCGGGAGAGGCCACCGTCGGCGTCTGGGAGGCACTCGAAGCGGAAGGGATCATCACCCGGCTGCTGCCCGACTGGGAACGCGTCCACTGCCGCCCCCAGCGCAACGCCGTCCACACCTGGACCGTCGACCGGCACCTCGTGGAGACCGCCGTCCGCGCCGCCTCCCTCACCCGCCGCGTCCACCGCCCCGACCTCCTCCTGGTCGCCGCCCTGCTCCACGACATCGGCAAGGGCTGGCCCGGCGACCACTCCGTGGCAGGCGAGGTCATCGCCCGGGACATGGCCACCCGCATCGGCTTCGACCAGTACGACGTGGGCGTCATCGCCACCCTCGTACGCCACCATCTGCTGCTCGTCGAGACCGCCACCCGGCGCGACCTGGACGATCCCGCCACCGTGCGGTCGGTCGCCGCCGCGGTCTCCAGCACCTCCACCCTGGAACTGCTGCACGCCCTCACCGAGGCCGACGCGCTCGCCACCGGCCCCGCCGCCTGGAGCTCCTGGCGCGCCTCCCTCGTCACCGACCTGGTCAAGCGCGTCGCCGCCGTCCTCGCCGGGGAGCTCCCCGAGGAGCCCGAGGAGACCGCGCCCAGCGCCGAGCACGAACGCCTCGCCGTCGAGGCCCTGCGCACCGGCGAACCCGTCCTCGCGCTGCACACCCGGCCCGAGGAGCCCGCCGGGGACGGCGAGGTGGAACCCGTCGGCGTCGAGCTCCTCATCGCCCTGCCCGACCGCCCCGGCGTCCTGCCCGCCGCCGCCGGGGTCCTGGCCCTGCACCGCCTCACCGTGCGCGCCGCCGACCTGCGCGCGGTGGAGCTCCCCAACGAGCTGGGGGAGCGGGCGGACCTGCTGCTGCTCAGCTGGCGGGTCGCCGCCGAGTACGGGTCCCTCCCGCAGGCCGCCCGCCTCCGCGCCGACCTCGTACGCGCCCTCGACGGCTCCCTGGGCATCCGGGCCCGCCTCGCCGAGCGGGAGGCCGCCTACCCGCGCCGGCGCGGCGTGAAGGCCCCACCGCCCCGGGTGACCGTGGCCGCCGCGGGCTCCCGCCGCGCCACCGTCATCGAGGTCCGCGCCCAGGACGCCCCGGGGCTGCTGCACCGGATCGGCCGGGCCCTGGAACAGAGCGCGGTACGGGTGCGCAGCGCCCATGTCTCCACGCTCGGCGCCAACGCCGTGGACGCCTTCTACGTCACCGGGACCGACGGCGAACCCCTGTCCCCGGCCCGGGCCGCCGAGGTCGCCCGGGAGGTCGAGAAGACCCTCGGCTGACCGTTTACGACAAGCCCTCGTCCGGCAGGTTCCGGGCGAGGGCTTGGTGTTCTCCGGGGGACGGATACCCTGGAGGGCGACCGACCTGCCCCGCCCCCGACCCTGAGGACCGACGAGCGCCGTGTTCGATACTCTCTCCGACCGCCTTAGCGCGACTTTCAAGAACCTCAGGGGCAAGGGCCGCTTGTCCGAGGCGGACATCGACGCCACGGCACGCGAGATCCGTATCGCCCTGCTGGAAGCCGACGTCGCCCTGCCCGTGGTCCGGGCCTTCATCGCCAACGTGAAGGAGCGGGCGCGCGGCGTCGAGGTCTCCCAGGCGCTGAACCCCGCCCAGCAGGTCGTCAAGATCGTCAACGAGGAGCTCGTCTCCATCCTCGGAGGCGAGACCCGGCGGCTGCGGTTCGCCAAGACCGCGCCGACCGTGATCATGCTCGCCGGCCTCCAGGGTGCCGGTAAGACGACGCTGGCCGGAAAGCTCGGCCTCTGGCTCAAGGGCCAGGGCCACTCCCCGCTGCTCGTCGCCTGTGACCTCCAGCGCCCCAACGCCGTCAACCAGCTGAGCGTCGTCGCCGAGCGCGCCGGCGTCGCGGTGTACGCCCCCGAGCCGGGCAACGGCGTCGGCGACCCGGTCCAGGTCGCCAAGGACTCCATCGAGTTCGCCAAGGCCAAGGTCCACGACATCGTCATCGTCGACACCGCCGGCCGCCTCGGCATCGACCAGGAGCTGATGCGGCAGGCCGCGGACATCCGCGACGCCGTCAGCCCCGACGAGATTCTCTTCGTCGTCGACGCGATGATCGGTCAGGACGCGGTCAACACCGCCGAGGCCTTCCGCGACGGCGTCGGCTTCGACGGCGTGGTGCTCTCCAAGCTCGACGGTGACGCCCGTGGTGGTGCGGCCCTGTCGATCGCCCATGTCACGGGCAAGCAGGTCATGTTCGCGTCGAACGGCGAGAAGCTGGAGGACTTCGACGCGTTCCACCCGGACCGGATGGCCTCCCGCATCCTCGACATGGGTGACCTGCTCACCCTGATCGAGCAGGCGGAGAAGACGTTCAGCCAGGAAGAGGCCGCCAAAATGGCCTCGAAGCTGCAGTCGAGCAAGGGCGGCAAGGACTTCACGCTCGACGACTTCCTGGCCCAGATGGAGCAGGTCCGCAAGATGGGCTCCATCTCCAAGCTGCTCGGGATGCTGCCCGGCATGGGGCAGATCAAGGACCAGATCAACAACATCGACGAGCGCGACATCGACCGCACCGCCGCGATCATCAAGTCGATGACCCCCAAGGAGCGCGCCGAGCCGACGCTCATCAACGGCTCGCGCCGGGCCCGTATCGCCAAGGGTTCGGGCGTCGAGGTCTCCGCGGTCAAGAGCCTGGTGGAGCGCTTCTTCGAGGCCCGCAAGATGATGTCGAAGATGGCCCAGGGCGGCGGCATGCCCGGGATGCCGGGGATGCCCGGCATGGGCGGCGGCCCCGGCCGTCAGAAGAAGCAGGTCAAGCAGGCCAAGGGCAAGCGCAAGAGCGGCAACCCCATGAAGCGCAAGGCCGAGGAGGCCGCCGCCGCGGAGCGCCGCGAGCAGGCTGCCGCACAGGGCGGCGCGTTCGGCCTGCCGGCCCAGGAGGACAAGGACTTCGAACTGCCGGACGAGTTCAAGAAGTTCATGTAGCGAGATCCGAGCAGCACGCGTAAGGGGCGCCCTCTCTCAAGGGCGCCCCTTACGTATGTACTGAAGCCTTGCGTATGTCCTTGAAGCGGGCCGCTCAGGTCACGCAGACCAGATACCGGAAGACGTTCGGCATCCACACCGTGCCGTCCTGTCGCCGGTGCGGACGCAGGGCCTCCGCGACCTCCTTCTCCACCTGGGAGCGGTCCGTGGCCCGTACGGCGGCGTCGAAGAGCCCGGTGGACAGCAGCCCGCGCACCGCGCTGCTCACGTCCGCGTAGCCGAACGGGCAGGACACCCGCCCCGAACCGTCCGGCTTCAGCCCGGCCCGCGCCGCCACATCCTCCAGATCGTCCCGGAGCGTGGGCCGCCACCTGCCGGGCTCCGTACGCGGCGGGCACGCGGCCTCCGCGAGCCGGGCGGCCACCCGCAGCACCGCCGCCGTGGCGCAGCGCTCCGGCGGACCCCAGCCGGTCAGCACCACCGTGGCGCCCCGGACGGCCAGCGGCACGGCCGACCGCAGCGCCGGCACCAGCCCCTCGGAGTCCCCGGCCGCGCAGCCGATCGGCTCGAAGACCGTGATCAGGTTGTACGGGGCGCCGTCCGCACCGGCGGGTGCGGGCCGCCCGTCCTCCAGCAGCCGGGCCCGACGGCGGGCCGGGTGCGGGGAGTGCGCGGGCGCGTCGTCCCGGTCGGCGTCGGGCAGCAGCCGCGCGCGGGCCAGCGCAAGGCGCTCACGGTCGGAGTCCACACCCGTGACGTGCGCCCCCCGGGCCGCCGCGACGAGCATCGCGAGGCCCGAGCCGCAGCCGAGGGACAGCATCCGGGTGGCGGCCCCGACTTCCATCCGGTCGTACACCGCTTCGTACAGCGGCGTGAGCATGCGTTCCTGGATCTCGGCCCAGTCGCGTGCGCGGGTACCGGCGTCCGCCGGCGCGGAGGCATCCGCGTCCAGGTGGTTCCGGACGAGCGTTGGTGTCATGGAAAGTGCCCCAATCCGCCAAGAGGTCGGTCGTGCCCGAGTGGACGTCACCCGTGTGCGTATGCTCCGCACCCCGTAGCCAGAGAACTGCGCATCCGCCGTTCCGTCCAGGGGGTGTGGAGCAGTGCTCGCGTGCACCGGTCGTGCGCCCCTTCCCACGTCTGCTCTCCGACCAGTCTTACCCGACACCCCGCGCCGGGCACGTCGAGCGCGGCGGCGGGTAGTCTCTGGGGCGGATTCGTCAGGACCGCGGGCCGCCCGCGGTCCTGACATCCGAAGCGCCGGGCGCACCGCACGCTGTGCACCACCTTGGTGTGAGCTGTGCGTCTTCTCCGCAGTTCTGCGTACCCGCCCTCGTCCGGACGCATCAACGGCAACTGACTGGTACGTGCAAATTATTTGGGATGCCCCGGAATAGGAACACCGGGGCCCTCGGACTCGTTGTCACGACGTGAGCACGACACCACCTGTACTTGCCGCAGAGCTGGCACAGGCGTGGGCCGACATTCAGCGGTACCACGCCGAGCTGCCCGATCTTGCCGCGCCCGAGTCCCTGATCGGAGAGTCCTCGTCCGCCTGTGGCGCCGAGCTCTCCTTCGAGCGACTGCTCCATGAGGCAGTCCACGGCATCGCCGCCGCGAGAGGAGTCCGAGACACCTCCCGCGCCGGCCGCTACCACAACCGACGCTTCCTCGCGATCGCCGAGGAGCTGGGCCTCGATCATGCCGAGGAACCCCACCCCAGCAGCGGATTCTCGCTGGTCACGCTGAATCCGGAAGCCAAGCGCCGGTACCGTCCGACCACCGAACGGCTGCAGCGCGCCCTCAAGGCGCACACCGTCGCCACCGCCGCCGACACCAAGCGCTCCTTCCGCGGACCTGCCGCCCGGCACGGTTCCTCCGGGGGCGGTGTGCGGGTCAAGGCCGTCTGCGACTGCGGACGCAACGTCCGCGTCGTCCCTTCGGTCCTGGCGCAGGCGCCGATCGTCTGCGGCGGCTGCGGCAAGCAGTTCCGGATCCCGGAAGCGGTCGCGGTGGGGTGAGCCGATGGCGTGTGGCACAATGGCTAGCTGTACTCGACAGTCGCACAGGACCCCTCTCTCCTCCGGCTGACGCGTCCATCGGGCACTCCGAGTACCGCAACCCCACGTGGCATCTTGTTGTGCCCAACCACGTCATAGACCAGGAGACACCACTTCCGTGGCAGTCAAGATCAAGCTGAAGCGTCTGGGCAAGATCCGTTCGCCTCACTACCGCATCGTCGTCGCCGACTCCCGTGTCCGCCGTGATGGCCGGGCCATCGAGGAGATCGGCCTGTACCACCCGGTGCAGAACCCCTCGCGCATCGAGGTCAACGCAGAGCGCGCGCAGTACTGGCTGTCTGTCGGCGCCCAGCCGACCGAGCCGGTCCTCGCGATCCTGAAGCTCACCGGTGACTGGCAGGCCCACAAGGGCCTCCCGGCCCCCGCGCCGCTGCTGCAGCCGGAGCCCAAGGCTGACAAGCGCGCGCTGTTCGAGGCGCTGACCTCGGACGGCGACGAGGCCAAGGGTGAGGCCATCACCCCCAAGGCCAAGAAGTCCGACAAGAAGGCGGACGAGGCGGCTGAGGCCCCCGCGTCCACCGAGTCGACCGAGGCCTGAGCATGCTCGAGGAGGCTCTCGAGCACCTCGTGAAGGGCATCGTCGACAACCCCGACGACGTGCAGGTTGCCGAGCGCACCCTGCGCCGCGGGCGCGTGCTGGAGGTCCGGGTCCACCCCGACGACCTCGGCAAGGTGATCGGCCGCAACGGCCGCACCGCTCGCGCTCTGCGTACGGTCGTGGGCGCCATCGGCGGCCGTGGGATCCGCGTCGACCTCGTCGATGTGGACCAGGTTCGCTGATAAGCGAGTTGAACACCGGCCAGGGCCGGGGAGGGCCTTCGGGCCGTCCCCGGCCTTTGTCGTCGGCCACCCGGACGTTTCCGCGAACAGGCCGACGTCCCCACCCCACCCATCGGAGAACAGCGTGCAGTTGGTAGTCGCACGGATCGGCCGTGCCCACGGCATCAAGGGCGAGGTCACCGTCGAGGTACGAACGGACGAGCCGGAGCTGCGGCTCGGACCCGGCGCCGTCCTGGCCACCGAACCGGCGGAGACGGGTCCGCTGACGATCGAGACCGGCCGCGTCCACAGCGGCAGACTGCTGCTGCGCTTCGAGGGTGTGCGCGACCGCACGGGCGCCGAGGCCCTGCGCAACACCCTGCTGATCGCCGACGTGGACCCGGAGGAGCTTCCCGAGGACGAGGACGAGTTCTACGACCACCAGCTGATCGACCTCGACGTGGTGCTCACCGACGGCACCGGGATCGGCCGGATCACCGAGATCTCCCACCTGCCCTCACAGGACCTGTTCATCGTGGAGCGCCCCGACGGCTCCGAGGTGATGATCCCCTTCGTGGAGGAGATCGTCACGGAGATCGACCTGGAGGAGCAGCGCGCGGTCATCACCCCGCCGCCCGGCCTGATCGACGAGAGCGAGGCCGTGGTCGCCTCCTCGCGCGACGAGGAAGAGGCCCCCGGGAGCGCGGGCGAGGCGCCGAAGGGCGACGCCTGATGCGGCTCGACGTCGTCACGATCTTCCCGGAGTACCTGGAACCGCTGAACGTCTCCCTCGTCGGCAAGGCCCGCGCCCGCGGCGTGCTGGACGTCCACGTCCACGATCTGCGGGAGTGGACGTACGACCGGCACAACACGGTCGACGACACCCCCTACGGCGGCGGCCCCGGCATGGTCATGAAGACCGAGCCCTGGGGCGAGGCGCTGGACGAGGCCCTGGCCGACGGCTACGAGGCCGGGGCGCACGCCCCGGTGCTCGTCGTGCCCACGCCCAGCGGCCGCCCGTTCACCCAGGAACTGGCCGTCGAGCTCTCCGCCGAGCCCTGGCTGGTCTTCACCCCGGCGCGGTACGAGGGCATCGACCGCCGGGTGATCGACGAGTACGCCACCCGGCTGCGGGTCGTCGAGGTCTCCATCGGGGACTACGTGCTGGCCGGCGGGGAGGCGGCCGTCCTGGTGATCACGGAGGCCGTGGCCCGGCTGCTGCCCGGCGTCCTCGGCAACGCCGAGTCCCACCGGGACGACTCCTTCGCACCCGGCGCGATGGCGAACCTCCTGGAGGGGCCCGTCTACACCAAGCCGCCCGAGTGGCGCGGCCGGTCCATCCCGGACGTCCTGCTCAGCGGCCACCACGGCCGGATCGCCCGCTGGCGGCGGGACCAGGCCTTCGCCCGCACCGCCCTCAACCGGCCCGACCTGATCGAGCGGTGCGAGGCGAGCGCCTTCGACAAGAAGGACCGCGAGATCCTCTCCATCCTCGGCTTCGCACCGGAGCCCGGCGGCCGATTTTGGCGCAGGCCCACCGCCGTGGAAGAATAGGTCGCTGCTGTACGTCCGGTGTGCGCCCCTGCCACAGGGGGAAAGACGCCCGCCCGACGCGATCAGCACTCCGAACTCTTCAACGACATCCCGTCGATGACCTGTGGCATCGGCGAAGAAAGCAGAAACCATGTCTTCCCTGCTCGATGGCGTCAACGCCGCCTCCGTCCGTACGGACCTCCCGGCGTTCCGCGCCGGTGACACCGTCAACGTCCACGTGCGCGTGATCGAGGGCAGCCGCTCCCGTATCCAGCAGTTCAAGGGCATTGTCATCCGCCGCCAGGGCTCGGGCGTCAGCGAGACCTTCACGGTCCGCAAGGTCTCCTTCAGCGTCGGCGTCGAGCGCACCTTCCCGGTGCACAGCCCGATCTTCGAGAAGATCGAGCTGGTCACCCGCGGTGACGTCCGTCGCGCCAAGCTGTACTTCCTCCGTGAGCTGCGCGGCAAGGCCGCGAAGATCAAGGAGAAGCGCGACAACTGAGCTGCCGCTCGCCTGCACAGCCCGGCCGGATAAGCTTCGGCCGCGATGGACACGCAAGCACAGCACTCGGAGCGCGACCGCTCCTCGGAACCCGACGCGGGGTCCGGGGGGAGGTCGCGCTTTTCGCGTACGCGGGAGCGTGTCGCCTCCGCGCTGTCCTGGCGGCGAGTGCTCGCCGGGGTGGTCCTGGCCACTGTCGTCCTGCTGCTGTTCAGCTCCTACGTGGTCCAGCCCTTCCTGATCCCCAGCCGCTCGATGGAGCCCACGCTGCAGGTCGGGGACCGGGTCCTCGTCAATAAGCTGGCGTACCGTTTCGGCGCCGAGCCCGAGCGCGGCGACGTGGTGGTCTTCGACGGCACCGGCTCGTTCGTCCGGGAGGACCTCGACGCGAACCCCCTGACCGGTCTTGTCCGCGGGGCGGCGTCCTCCCTCGGGCTCGCGGAGCCCGACGACACCGACTTCGTGAAGCGGGTGGTGGGCGTGGGCGGCGACCGCGTCGTCTGCTGCGACGCGCGGGGGAGGCTCGCGGTCAACGGCGTAACGGTGCACGAGCCGTATCTGTACCCCGGTGACACCGCTTCCCGGGCGCCCTTCGACATCGTGGTGCCCGCCGGCACCCTGTGGATGATGGGCGACCACCGCAGCCGCTCCAGCGACTCCCGGGACCATCTCGGATCACCCGGGGGCGGGATGGTCCCCGTCGAGCGGGTGACCGGCCGGGTGGACTGGCTGGGCTGGCCGCCCGCCCGGACGGGGTCACTGGAGGGGACCGGCGCCTTCGGCGGCGTACGGGCGCCCGGCGGGGCGCATGGGTAACCGCGGGCGTCCGCGCGGCGCACCCGATCCCGACGCGTCCCTGCCGACCGGGACCAGGCCCACCGCGCCGCGCTCGCTGCCCACCCGGGCGGAACGCCGCCGGCTCGCCCGGAAGGTCCGGCGCAAGCGCCGCGGGTCCGCCGTGAGGGAGATACCCGTCCTCATCGTCGTGGCGCTGCTGATCGCGCTCGTCCTGAAGACGTTCCTGGTCCAGGCGTTCGTCATTCCGTCCGGGTCGATGGAGCAGACCATCCGTATCGGCGACCGGGTGCTCGTGGACAAGCTGACCCCGTGGTTCGGATCGAAGCCGCAGCGCGGTGACGTCGTGGTGTTCAAGGACCCCGGCGGCTGGCTCCAGCAGGAGAACCCCGGGGAGAGGAAGGACCCGCCGATCGGCGTCAAGCAGGTCACCGAGCTGCTGACCTTCATCGGGCTGCTGCCGTCCGACGACGAGCAGGACCTGATCAAGCGGGTCATCGCGGTCGGCGGTGACACCGTGAAGTGCTGCGGCGAGGACGGCCGGGTCACCGTCAACGGCGTACCGCTGGCCGAGACGTACCTCCACCCCGACGACCGGCCCTCGACCATCTCGTTCGAGGTCACGGTTCCCCGGGGTCGGCTGTTCATGATGGGGGACCACCGGTCCGACTCCGCCGACTCCCGCTTCCACCTCGACGAACCCGACCGGGGCACGGTCTCCGAGGAAGAGGTCGTGGGGCGGGCCGTCGTGATCGCCTGGCCGCTCGGCCACTGGAGCACCCTGGAGGAGCGTGAGGCCTTCACCGCGGTTCCGGACGAGCGCTCGTCGGAGGCAGCGGTTCCGGCACCGTCGAATAGTGTGGCACCTCCGGATCCCTATGGAATGGTCCGGCTCCCGACCCCTGCGGAACTCCCGCTCGTTATGGGAGTGGTGGGCCTGCACCGGATCGGGCGCGGGCAGTGGCACGTATTGAGGAGTGGATGTGGGGGATTTGGCGGTCGGCGCACGATCCGGACACGACGAACCCGAGGACCGGCCGGAGCGCGACGAGTCACCCGCCGGCGGGGCGGCGGACCCGCCGGGGGGTGAGGGCGACACTCCGGGCGACGACGGTGGCAGGCCTCCCAGGAGGCACCGTTCCTTCTGGCTGGAGCTCCCGCTGCTCGTCGGCATCGCCCTGGTTCTGGCGCTGCTGATCAAGACGTTCCTGGTCCAGGCGTTCTCGATCCCCTCGGACTCCATGCAGAACACTCTGCAGCGGGGCGACCGGGTGCTGGTCGACAAGCTGACCCCGTGGTTCGGCTCGGAGCCGGAGCGCGGCGAGGTCGTGGTCTTCCACGACCCGGGCGGCTGGCTGGAGGACACCGTGACCCCGGAGCCCAACGTGGTGCAGAAGTTCCTGAGCTTCATCGGCCTGATGCCGTCCTCCGAGGAGAAGGACCTGATCAAGCGGGTCATCGCGGTAGGCGGCGACACCGTGGAGTGCAAGGAGAACGGGCCGGTCACGGTCAACGGGAAGAGCCTGGACGAGAAGTCGTTCATCTTCCCGGGGAACACCCCGTGCAACGACAAGCCCTTCGGCCCGATCACGGTGCCGGACGGCCGGATCTTCGTCATGGGCGACCACCGGCAGAACTCCCTGGACTCGCGCTACCACCAGGAGCTGCCCGGAGAGGGCACGGTCTCCACGGACGAGGTCGTCGGCCGCGCCGTCGTCGTCGCCTGGCCGCTGGGACGCTGGGCGACCCTTCCGGTCCCGGACACCTTCGACCAGCCCGGTCTGAACGCGGCCGCCGCGATGGCGCCGGCGGCACTGGGCGTGGCCGGAGCGGTGCCCCTCGTGCTGTGGCGCCGCCGGAGGCTGACCGCCGGGCGTACCGCCGGGTAGGGTGCCGACTCGGATCAGCGATTGTCGATCTCCGACGGGGGAGCGCTGGGATGAGCGGTACAGGACGCAAGGAAGACGGCCGCAGCCGGCTCGGCGCCATGGTGTCGGGCATGGCGGTGGCCGTCGGCTGTGTGCTCTTCCTCGGCGGTTTCGTCTGGGCGGCGGTGGTCTACCAGCCGTACACGGTCCCGACCGCCTCGATGTCTCCCACGGTGAACCCCGGTGACCGGGTGCTCGCCGAGCGGATAGACGGCGCCGACGTCCGGCGCGGTGATGTGGTGGTCTTCACCGATCAGGTCTGGGGCGCTGTCCCCATGGTGAAGCGCGTCGTGGGGATCGGCGGCGACAAGGTGGCCTGCTGCGGCAAGGAGGGGCGGCTCACCGTCAACGGGAACCCCGTCGACGAGCCGTACCTCGACCGGGGCACCGCCGCCCCGGGCAAGGAGGCGCCGGCCTCGCCCCAGGACTTCTCCGCCACCGTGCCCAAGGGCCAGATTTTCCTGCTCGGCGACGAACGGGCCACCTCCCTGGATTCCCGGGTCCACCTCCAGGACGCCGGCGAGGGATCCGTACCGCTGAGCGCCGTGCGGGCCCGGGTGGACGCGGTGGCCTGGCCGATGAACGGCATGATCGACCGGCCCTCCTCGTTCGCCGCACTGCCCGGCGGGGTGTCCGCCGCCGGGCCGCTGCCGCTCCAGCTGGGCGCGATCCTGGCGGGCGTCGTGCTGATCCTCGGCGGCGCGGTGTACGGGCCTGTGGCAGCGCGCCTCGCCCGCCGGAAGACGGCCGCCGGAGGGGCCCGGTGACCTCCGGGGCCCGCAAGGTCGCCCGGGTGGTCCTCCTGGACCCCGACGACCGCGTGCTGCTGCTGCACGGCCACGAGCCGGACGACCCGGCCGCCACCTGGTGGTTCACCCCGGGCGGCGGTCTCGAGGGCGATGAGACACGGGAGCAGGCGGCCCGCCGCGAGCTCGCCGAGGAGACCGGCATCACGGACATCGAGCTGGGCCCGCTGCTCTGGACCCGGATCTGTTCCTTCCCGTTCGACGGGCGGCGCTGGGACCAGGACGAGTGGTACTACCTGGCCCGCACGGCACAGACCGCCACCGCCCCGCAGGGCCTCACCGACCTGGAACTGCGCAGTGTCGCCGGTCTGAGGTGGTGGACTTCCGCCGAACTGCTCGCGACGCGTGAGACGGTGTACCCGACCAGACTCGCCGAGCTGCTGCGCACGCTTCTCGACGAGGGCCCCCCGCGTGATCCGCTGGTTCTGGCCCCCGAAATCGTCTAACCGTCCAGGGGTGCCGGAGGCTGACGCACAATGGGGGCACGCACGGCTGAAGGGGAAACATGCCATGAGCGCCGAGGACCTCGAGAAGTACGAGACCGAGATGGAGCTGAAGCTCTACCGGGAGTACCGCGATGTCGTCGGTCTGTTCAAATATGTGATCGAGACCGAACGGCGCTTCTACCTCACCAACGACTACGAGATGCAGGTGCACTCCGTCCAGGGTGAGGTTTTCTTCGAGGTGTCCATGGCGGACGCCTGGGTCTGGGACATGTACCGGCCCGCGAGGTTCGTCAAGCAGGTCCGCGTGCTGACCTTCAAGGACGTCAACATCGAAGAGCTCAACAAGAGCGATCTGGAACTTCCGGGAGGCTGACCCCGCGCGGCCCGCGGTGCGGGGCCGCCGACACGCGCGTTGCAGTGAGCGACCCGGTCACCCGTGTGGGTGGCCGGGTTCTCCACATCCGCGGAGTTGTCCACCAAGATCCACATCTTCGGGCGGGCCGGGTCACAGTCGGTGCCGGAGGTGGTGCCGATATGAACGCACGGGGGGCACTCGGGCGGTACGGCGAGGGTCTGGCGGCGCGGCTGCTGGCCGAAGCCGGGATGGCGGTGGTCGCGCGCAACTGGCGCTGTCGCGCCGGAGAGATCGACATCGTGGCCAGGGATGGCGACGCCCTCGTCTTCTGCGAGGTGAAGACACGCAGGTCACACGCTTTCGAACACCCCATGGCGGCGGTCGGCCCGGTCAAGGCCGACCGGCTGCGACGGCTCGCTGAGATCTGGCTCGACCGGCACGGTGGGCCACCGCCCGGCGGGGTCCGCATCGACCTGATCGGGGTGACCGTGCCCCGGCGCGGAGCCCCGGTCATGGAGCACGCCCGGGGGGTGTCCTGATGGGTTTCGCGCGAGCGTGTTCCGTGGCCCTGGTCGGCGTCGAGGGCGTGGTGGTGGAGGTCCAGGCGGGCCTGGAGCCGGGGGTGGCGGCCTTCACCCTGGTCGGACTGCCGGACAAGAGCCTGATCGAGAGCCGGGACCGGGTGCGGGCCGCCGTGGTCAACTCAGGGGCCGAGTGGCCGCAGAAGAAGCTCACGGTCGGGCTCTCGCCGGCCTCCGTGCCGAAGAGCGGTTCGGGATTCGATCTCGCCGTCGCCAGCGCGGTCCTCGGAGCGGCGGAGCGGATCGATCCCGCCGCGATCGCCGATGTGGTGATGATCGGCGAACTGGGTCTGGACGGCCGCGTCCGTCCGGTGCGGGGCGTGCTGCCCGCCGTCCTCGCGGCGGCCGAAGCGGGGTACGAGCAGGTCGTCGTCCCCGAGCAGTCGGCCGGGGAGGCGGCCCTGGTGCCGGGCGTCTCGGTCCTCGGCGTCCGGAGCCTGCGCCAGCTCATCGCGATTCTGTGCGACGATCCGGTGCCCGAGGAGCCCGCGGACGACCAGGGGCGCCCCGACGCCATGCTGGCCGGGCTCATGATCCCCGGTACGGGCCTCGGCGCGGGGCTCGCCCCGGCCGCCGCACGGGGCGAGGGACACCGTCCGGACCTGGCGGACGTCGCGGGGCAGCCGCGCCCTCGCCAGGCCCTGGAGGTGGCCGCGGCCGGAGGACACCATCTGCTGTTCTCGGGCCCGCCGGGCGCGGGCAAGACCATGCTGGCCGAGCGGCTGTCGGCGGTCCTGCCGCCGCTGACCCGGCAGGAATCCCTCGAAGTGACGGCGGTCCACTCCGTGGCGGGCATCCTCCCCCCGGGTGAACCGCTCGTCTCCCGGGCGCCCTACTGCGCCCCGCACCACTCGGCGACCATGCAGTCCCTGGTCGGCGGGGGCAACGGGATGCCGAGGCCCGGAGCGGTGTCCCTCGCCCATCGCGGGGTGCTCTTTCTGGACGAGGCCCCGGAGTTCTCGGGGAAGGCGCTCGACGCGCTGCGCCAGCCCCTGGAGTCCGGTCATGTGGTGGTCGCGCGGGCGGCGGGAGTGGTGCGGCTGCCCGCCCGGTTCCTGATGGTGCTGGCCGCCAACCCGTGTCCCTGCGGGCGGCACACCCTCACCGGCGCGGGGTGCGAGTGCCCGCCCTCGGTGGTCCGCCGCTATCAGGCGCGCCTGTCCGGGCCCTTGCTCGACCGGGTGGACCTGCGGGTCGAGGTGGAGCCGGTCGACCGCGCGGACCTCCTGGGGCAGGGCGGCCGGGGCGAGTCGACGGCCGTCGTGGCCGCACGGGTACGGGAGGCCAGGGCGCGGGCGGCCCAGCGGCTGGCGGGCACCCCGTGGACCACGAACAGCGAGGTGCCCGGCCATGAGCTGCGGACCCGGCTGCTCGCGGCCCCGGGAGCGCTGGCGGCGGCGGAGCGGGACCTGCAACGCGGGATCCTCACGGCCCGGGGCCTGGACCGGGTGCTGCGGGTGGCGTGGACCGTGGCGGACCTGCGGGGCGCCGACCGCCCGGACTCCTCCGACGTGACGGTCGCCCTGGAACTGCGGACGGGGATCCAGCGCGGGGTGCCGATGGGGGCGGGGGAGCGGTGACCGGACTGACGGGGAAGCGGTGGCACGGGCCGGAGCGGAACGAGGAGCACGGCCCGGGCCGGGGAGGCGGGCCGAGGCAACGGCAAGGGACGGGGCAGGAGTACGGGACGGGGCAGGAGCACGGGTCGGAGTGTGGACCGGAGCGAGGGCGCGGCGCAGAGCCTGACCAGGGGTGCGGGCCGGAGCCGGAGCGGGGGCACCCGCCGGAGCCCGGCCGGGATCGTGGCCGCTACGGGCATCCGGACCGGGACGACGGCCCCGGCCGCGACGACGGGGACCGGGAGTCGGAGCGGGTGGCCAGGGCCGCGTTGACGCGGGTGCTGGAGCCGGGGGACGAGCGGGCCGGGCGCTGGCTCCGGCGGACCGGGCCGGTCGAGCTGATGCGGAGGCTCACCGTCGAGGACGGGTCCGCCGAGAAGCTGCCGGGGATGACCGCCGTACGGCTCGGGGGCTACCGGTTGCGTGCGGCCGCCGTGGAGCCGGCGCGGGACCTGGCCGCGGTCGCCGCGGTGGACGGGCGCTTCGTCTGTCCGGGGGACCTGGAGTGGCCGAGCCAGCTGGACGACCTGGGCGACGCGCGGCCCGTCGGGCTCTGGGTGCGGGGGCGGCCCGACCTGCGGTTGTGGTCCCTGCGCTCGGTCGCGGTGGTCGGCGCGAGGGCCTGCACCCCGTATGGGGCGCACATGGCGGCGTCCCTCGGCTCCGGGCTTGCGGAGCGCGGCTGGGTGGTGGTGTCGGGGGCGGCGTTCGGGGTGGACGGGGCCGCCCACCGCGGCGCGCTGGCCGCGGGCGGAGCGACGACCGCGGTGCTCGCCTGCGGTGTCGACGTCGCCTACCCGCGCGGGCACGCCGAGTTGCTCGGGCGGCTGGCGCAACAGGGGCTCGTCGTCGCCGAGTTGCCGCCGTCCTCCCACCCCACCCGCAGCAGATTCATCCTGCGCAACCGCGTCATCGCCGCGCTGACCAGGGGAACGGTCGTGGTCGAGGCCGAATACCGCAGCGGTTCGCTGGTCACCGCCCGCCAGGCGCAACGGCTCGGCCGCCTCGCGATGGGGGTGCCCGGCCCCGTCACCAGCGGCCTGTCGGCAGGGGTCCACGAGCTGCTGCGCGGTGAGGGCGTGCTCGTCACCGATGCCGACGAAGTCGTCGAGCTGGTCGGGGACATCGGCGACCTCCCGCCGGTCCGACGCGGCCCGGTGCTGCCCAGGGACCAGCTGGACGCGGTCACCGCGAGGGTCCTCGAAGCGCTCCCTTACCACGGTGTCACCCACCCCCGTGACCTTGCCCGCACCGCGGGCACGTCCGCCGACGAAACGCTCGGCCGACTGTACGAACTGCACTCACTGGGGTTCGTCGAACGCGAAGGCGACGGCTGGCGGTTGACGCTTCCTTCGGCACACGACGACGACGCGCGGCGAGGCGGTACTTGACCTGGAGCATTCGGGTGAAAAGGTAAGGCCGATGACCTCGCACGATCGATCGGTGACCTGTCCGGGACCCGCGCCCACGGCGGCGGCCCCGGCCCCCGGCGGGCGCGGACAGCGTGAACGGCGACACGCGATCGCGCGGCATGGATCTCCCGTCCTGCGCGGACCGCGACGCCGCAGTCACGCTACGCTCACAAGGATTCCGCCCCAGACAAAAGTCCCCCGGCACTTCACGGCAGAACGGCTCAAGGCACCACATGCCCCAGCACACCTCCGGGTCTGACCGCGCGGCAGTACCACCGGTTGCGCGTGGCACTGTGCGCCCTCCCGCTCCCTCCTCCCTCGACGAGTTGTGGCGTTCCTACAAGACCACGGGCGACGAGCGGCTGCGGGAGCAGCTGATCCTGCACTACTCGCCGCTCGTGAAGTACGTCGCGGGCCGGGTGAGCGTGGGGCTGCCGTCCAACGTCGAGCAGGCCGACTTCGTCTCCTCCGGGGTCTTCGGACTGATCGACGCCATCGAGAAGTTCGACATCGAACGGGCCATCAAGTTCGAGACGTACGCGATCACCCGGATCCGCGGCGCGATGATCGACGAACTCCGGGCCCTGGACTGGATCCCGCGGTCCGTGCGGCAGAAGGCGCGCAACGTGGAGCGTGCGTACGCCACGCTGGAGGCGCAGTTCCGGCGTACGCCGTCGGAAGCCGAGGTCGCCTCGGAGATGGGTATCGCGCTGGAGGAACTGCATGCTGTTTTCAGCCAGTTGTCGCTGGCGAACGTGGTTGCCCTGGAAGAGTTGCTGCACGTCGGCGGCGAGGGCGGCGACCGGCTGAGCCTGATGGACACCCTGGAGGACACCGCCGCCGACAATCCGGTGGAGGTCGCCGAGGACCGCGAGCTGAGAAGACTGCTCGCGCGGGCCATCAACACCCTCCCCGACCGCGAGAAGACCGTGGTGACCCTCTACTACTACGAGGGCCTCACCCTCGCGGAGATCGGCAACGTCCTCGGGGTGACCGAGAGCCGGGTCAGCCAGATCCACACCAAGTCCGTGCTGCAGCTCCGGGCGAAGCTGGCCGACGCGGGCCGCTGACGTCCCCTTCTCGATCCCGGCTCTCTCCGGCCATCCGATCGGAGGCCGTGCCCTTCCCCCGCACGTCTGCCGCCGTAGAGTGGATACGTGCCCAGGATTCGAGCGGCCTCCGTGGCCGAGCACCGGACCATGCAGCGCGGCGCCCTCCTGGACGCCGCGCGCTCCCTGCTGTCCGAGGGCGGTACGGAGGCGTTGACCTTTCCCGCACTCGCCGAACGCACGGGCCTCGCCCGGTCCTCCGTGTACGAGTACTTCCGCTCCCGTGCAGCCGTCGTCGAGGAGCTGTGCGCCGTCGACTTCCCCGTGTGGGCGGCCGAGGTCGAGAACGCCATGCAGTGCGCCGAGACGCCCGAGGCGAAGATCGAGGCGTATGTGCGCCGGCAGCTCGACCTCGTCGGGGACCGCCGTCACCGCGCGGTCGTGGCGATCTCCGCGAGTGAGCTGGACGCGGGCGCCCGGGAGAAGATCCGGGCCGCGCACGGCGGGCTGATCGTCATGATCGTCGAAGCGCTGGGCGATCTCGGCAACGCGCAGCCGAGGCTGGCCGCCATGCTCCTGCAGGGTTCGGTCGACGCCGCCGTGCGCCGTATCGAACTGGGCGTCGCGGAGGAGCCGGGCGTCATCGCGGACACCGTCGTCGCGATGGTCCTGCGCGGTGTGAGCGGCTGACCCGGACAGCACCCGGCTCCGGCACCCCGAACACCGGCAGCAGCCGCGAGGGGCCTCCGCGCAGCAGTGCGGGCGGCAGCAGCGAGAGCGGGTCCAGATAGGCATCCCCGCGCCGCAGCCCCCAGTGCAGGCAGCCATCCGCGCAGTGGAACGGCCCGGCCTCCAGCACTCCGACCGGCTGCCCGGCCCGGGTGCTCACGCCCTCCGCGACCAGCGCCCGCACCGGTTCGTACGTGGTGCGCAGCGGCGGGGAACCGCTGCCGGCCACCTCGATGACCAGCACCCCGCGTCCCGCTACCCGCCCGGCGAACGACACCCGGCCTCCGGCGGCCGCCAGCACCCGCGCGCCCGGGTCCGCCGCGAGGTCCACACCGCGATGGCCGGGCCCGTACGGACCGGCGGGCGGCTCCCATCCCCGTAACACCGCGGGTCTCCCCGCCAGCGGCCAGCTCCGGCAGCCGTCGTCGTCGGCATCGGTGTCCGCCCCCGGCCTCGGCAAGGGCGCCACGGCCCGGCAGTCGGCGGCCGGCCCGAGGGTGCGGCGCCGGCCGACG
>NZ_NEUE01000269.1 GCF_002910905.1 Streptomyces sp. SM11
CCCGTACAGCCCCGACCGGATCGTTCCCGACCGCGACCCGGTGAAGCGCGACATCAACTACTCAAAGAAACAAGAGAAACAACCCAACCCAACCCACTCCCGCCGGCCACCTGACGCACCCCGGAGGGCGCCTACGGGCGCCGTCACCCACACGGGTGAGGTTTGCCAACTCGGCTCGCTTTTGGCCCGGTTGCCCGGCATATGCTCGGGCCGACACCACACCGGACATACGTCGGCCCCCGACCGGGACTGCAATCCCAACCGAGGGCCTGACCATCAAGGAAGCGACACCTTCCCCAATGGATACCCAGCAGAATACTGCGCTCACCCGCGCCCTGGCGGAGATTCCCGGGCCTCTCCCGGCCCGAGGCGTGATCCACATCGAGATCCCGCACACCACCCGCTTCACCGTCGTCGGCAACCACCTCGCCCAGCACCCCGACCTCAGCTGCACCGCAGTCGGCATCGCCGTACGCATCCAGTCCCTGCCCCAAGGGACGAAAGTCGGCATCAAGGCACTCGCCGCCCACTGCCGGGAGGGCGAGAAGCGCATCGCCACCGCCCTGCGCGAACTGGAAGCCTTCGGCTACCTGCAACGCGTCCGCGACCGGCTGCCCAACGGCCGGATCATCACCCGCACGGTCTTCTGCAACCAGCCCACCGCACTGCTGCCGCACTCCCTCCGCAGCCCGGCGGCCCCGCAGCAGCCCACGACCCCGGCCGAGGCGCACACACAGCCACCCGCACCGGAGACGCCCGCAACCCTGCCCGCACCGCCCCCACCCGTCGCCCCACTACCACTCGTACCGCCCCCGACCGCACCCAAGCCGCCGCGCAAACCCCTCCCCCGGCCCAGCGAACTCACCCCGGAACTCGACCACGCAGCCACCACGTTCCTCAGCGACCTGCACCACCACGCACCCCAGTTCACCCTCTCCGAGGACGACGTCCACCGACTGGTTCCCGGAGTCGCCGCCTGGCTCGAACGCGCGGCCCGCCCCGACGCCATCCGCAGCGCCCTCACCGACGACCTGCCCAACCCTCTCAACCACCCCGCCAGCTTCCTCACCTACCGGCTCACCAAACTGCTCCCGCCACCGCCCCCAGGCACCCATGACCGCGCCGCGCTCGACGCACTCGCCCGCCCCCGCGTCACCGTCACCCCCTTCCAGACCTGCGACGACTGCGACCGCGCCTTCCGCTCCCCCACCCCCGGCCACTGCCGCGACTGCCGCGAACGCCGCGCGAACCGTGCGCAGCACGAGCACCGAACCGAAGACGCACGAGTCGCAGCCTGACCCCGAGACAGGGGACCGGCAGGAAAGAGACAGGCGGTACCGCGCCCTCCGCGATTACCATCCGGCCCATGACGACCGCCGCGCGCGGCGAGGACACCCCCGAAGACCCGGACAGCATCGGGCTCGGAAACGGCCTCGTCGACGGATACGCGATCGACACCGATCCGGACCGCCTCGACATCGGCCTGGTGCACCGCTGGCTCTCCACCGACGCCTTCTGGGCGCTCGGCCGGAGCCGTGACCTCGTCGAGCGGTCCATGCGCGGATCGCTCAACTTCGGTGTCTACGACGCCGAGGGGACGCAGGTCGCCTACGCCCGCGTCGTCACGGACCGGGCGACCTTCGCCTGGCTCTGCGACGTCTACGTGGACCCCGTGCATCGAGGCCGGGGCCTCGGCGTACGGCTGGCGACCGCCGTCCGCGACCACCTCGCCCCGTACGGACTCAAGCGGACCCTTCTCGCCACACTCGACGCCCACGAGCTGTACGCCAAGGTCGGGTTCGTCCCCGTGTCCGATCCCACGATGCTGATGATCCTGAGCCCGTCGTCGTAGCAGCCCGTGCCGGCGCAAAGTCACCGCCCGGAGTGCCGCCCGAAGTGCCGCCCGGTCGGCGGCTGTTCAGGTTCCCCTGGGGTCTTCTCCGGGGTTGTCGGCCCTCATGTAACCAGCTCCGCCACCACCTCCCCGTCCTCCTCCACACCCGTGGGGCGGAAGCCGAGCGAGGCGTACAGGTGCGCGGCGGCCTCGTTGGCCGGGGCGTACGAGAGGCGGACGGCGGTGCGGTCCTCGCGGGCGGAGAGCCAGGCCGCCAGCGTGCGTACGGCGGCGCGGCCGATGCCCGTGCCCTGGTGGGCGGCGTCGATCAGCATGCCGCCCGTCCAGTGCGAACCGTCGTCCTCGTCCCGGGCCCACATGATGTGCCCGGCCACCTCGTCGCCCACGCGGACGGCCAGCGAGGTCCAGGTGTCCTCGCGGCTGCTCAGCACCAGGTAGCGGGCGGCCAGGGCCGGGACCCAGGCGCGCTGTCGGCGACCGCCCGCCAGTTGTCCGCGTCCACCGCGTGGAGGGTGACGGGGCGGCCGGTCCTGTCGGTGTGTCCGTGGTCGATCATCCGCGCAGGGTAGGTCCTACGGGCGATGCGCGACCTCGGATTTACGGCTGCTCCATCGCCTGCCGGAAGCCCATGTTCACCCCGAGGATCCCGCCGTCCACGCGCAGCGTCGTCCCGGTGATCCAGGCCGCGTCGGTGGAGGCGAGGAAGGCGACGGCGGACGCGATGTCCTCGGGGGTGCCGACGCGGCCGAGCGGGTAGAGGGCGGCGGCCCGGGCCAGTTCGGCGTCGCGGCCCGCCCAGGCGTCGGTGCGGATCGTGCCGGGGGCGACCAGGTTGACGCGTACGCCGCGCGGTCCCGCGTGGCCCGCGAGCGTACGGGTCAGGCTGGTCAGCCCCGCCTTCGCCGCGCTGTACGCGTGGCCGCCGAAGGACTGTTCGCCGTTGACCGAGCCGATGGTGACGATCGCGCCCCGGCCCGAGGCGACCAGGTGCGGCAGGGCGGCGCGGGCGCAGCGGAACGGGCCGGAGAGGGTGATGTCCAGGTCGCGTTCCCAGATCTCGTCCGTCTCGTCCTCGAAGAGCGGTTCGTCCTCGCCCGCCGCGTAGGCGTTGTTGACCAGGACGTCGAGCCGGCCGAAGGCGGCGACCGCGTGGGCGACGGCCTCCCCGACCGCCGTCCGGTCGGCCACGTCGCAGGCCAGGGACTCGGCGGTGCCGCCCGCTTCGCGTATCGCCGCCGCGGTCTCGGACGCGCGCTCCGCGTCCAGGTCGGTGACGAGGACGGAGGCTCCTTCCGCCGCCAGACGGTGGGCCGTTGCCGCGCCGATGCCCTGGCCGGCGGCGGTGATCAGGACGCTGTATCCGGCGAAGCGGGCCGGGGTCCGGTCGAGTGCTGGTGTCATAGCGCCGACCGTACTGCCCGGACCAGGGCCTGGGCACGGGGGTCGGCGGTGACTCCCTTCTGGAGTCCGTTGGTCACGTAGCCGAGCGCGATGCCCGACTCCGGGTCCGCGAAGCCCAGCGAGCCGCCCCGGCCCGGGTGGCCGAACGAACCGGGGCCCAGGAGCGGTGCCGCCGGGCCGTGCAGCATGTAGCCCAGGCCGAAGCGGGTGTTGACGACCAGGACCCGGTCCGGGCCGGCCGACTCCTCGGTGCGGGCCAGGGTGAGCGTGGCGGGGGCGAACAGACGGCGGTGACCGTCGACGGGGCCGATCATCGCGGCGTAGCAGCGGGCCAGGCCCCGGGCGGTCGCGATGCCGCCCGACGCGGGGAGTTCGGCCGCACGGTAGGCGGGGGCGTTCTCGTCGGGGAACGGGTCGATCGCGCCGAACGCCCTGCGGGTGAGGGAGTCCGGGTCGCGGTAGGCCTCGACGACGGAACGTTTGGGGCGCACCCGCAGGGCGCCCGCGGCAGCGGTGGGGGCCGGGGGCTCCACGGGGCCGATGCGGCCGATGCGGTGGGCCTCGTCGGTGGGGAGCCCGAACCAGAAGTCGAGGCCGAGCGGGCGGGCGATCTCCTCGGCGATCCAGCGGCCGATGGTGCGGCCGGTGGCGCGGCGGACCAGTTCGCCGATCAGCCAGCTGTAGGTCTGGGCGTGGTAACCGTGGTCGGTGCCGGGCTCCCACTGCGGGCGCTGGGAGGCGACGGCGGCGGGCCCGGAGACCCCGTCGGCGGCCTCGGCGGGGGTGAGGGCGGTGTCCAGGGCGGGGAGCCCGGCCCGGTGGGCCAGGAGGTCGCGGACGAGGACGCGTTCCTTGCCGTTCTGCTTGAACTCCGGCCAGTAGGTGGAGACCGGGGCGTCCAGGTCGACCTGCCCGCGCTGGTGGAGGAGGAGAGGGACGGCGGCGGCGATGCCCTTGCCGGCCGAGCGGACGATCTGGACGGTGTCGACGGCCCACGGTTCGGTGCCGTCGACGTCTCTCGTACCGGCCCACAGGTCGACGACCTTGCGCCCGTGACGGTAGACGGCGACGGCCGCGCCGCGCTCCCCGCGCTGCTCGAAGTTACGGACGAAGGCGTCCGCGACCGCTTCGAATCCGGGCGCGACCGTGCCCCGTACGTCCACAGCCACGGCAACAGCCGCCTCCGCGCCTGCTGCTGGGCCTGCTGCTGGGCCTGCTCCCGCTTCTGCGTTCGGTTCCGGTTCCGCTTCCGCGCCCGCCGTGCTCACTCCCGCGCTCCCGCTCATCCCCCCATGGTGCACGTCCCGGCGGGGTGTTCGGGGGGCGGGTCGCCGCGACTTCCGCACTGTCAGGTTCTGGACGAGGATTCGTCCAGGACGAGGATCTCCGGCTCCATCGCGAGGACGGTGACCACGACCCCCGCGGCCCACGGAGACAGGTGCATCACGGAGACAGGTGCACCGATGAAACCATCGGGTACACGCAGGGGAGGCTCCGCTTTCAGCGGGTCCGCACGGCCTCCGTGCCCGTGCGGACCCGGCCCTGCGGGCGGAGTCGTGAACCGTCGAACAGCAACGCCCTCCTGCGAACCATGGGCGAGAGCGGGAGCCCGGCGCCCGGGCCGCGCGAGGCCCGGGCGCGACCCCGGGGCTCACCCGCTGTCACGGTGAGCACACGCTCACCGCGCCCACTTCCGCAAAATATGGGACATTAGATAGCAGAGTTACATATATAGGAGGAGCCGGCCTATGTCCCCTGTCGTTGAAGTACATGCCCGCGCCCGGCTCATCACCGATGGCCCTCTGACCCGTCCCGTCCCCGTCGACCTGCGCTACGACCCGGCCGACGACCGGCGCACCGTCCACATCGGGCTGCCCGACGGCACCGACTGGGCGTTCGGCCGCGACCTTCTGGAACGCGGCCTGCGCACCCCGATCGAGCGCGGCGCCGTCCACGTCTGGCCGTGCGGCCGTACGCAGCTGATCGTGGAGCTGCACTCGACGGACGGGGTCGAGGTGTTCCAGTTCGAGATCCGGACGCTGACCCGTTTCCTCGCCCGGACCCGCGCACAGGCGCCGGCCACGCCGCCGGACGCCGGCCGGGAGCCGCAGCCGCCGTCCCGCACGACCACCACCCGCCCGGAGCGGGGCGCCCAGCCGGCCCGGGGCTGAGAAGAACGAGGAAAGCCCCCGTGCTGTTCGCACGGGGGCTTTCACTGTGCCCCGGTCCCCGTCCCCACAGGCAACCGGCGCTTCCGGGGCCGCGCTCCGCTCGGACGCGAACCCGGAGCTGGGAGGAGACCGTCAGGAAGGGACGGGTCAGACGCGAACGAGTTCGCGCTCGCCCTCGCCGCCGCCGTCCCCGGTCCCCTGCCCGGAGCCGGGCTCGACGGTCAGCTGCTTCTGCAGCTTCTCGCCCTCCACGTCCACGTTGGGCAGCGCCCGGTCCAGCCAGCGCGGCAGCCACCAGGCCTTTTTGCCGAGCAGGGCCAGGACGGCGGGCACGATCGCCATGCGCACCACGAAGGCGTCGAAGAAGACGGCGATGGCGAGCGAGAAGCCGATCATCTTGATCATCTGCTCGCTGGAGCCGATGAAGCCGGCGAAGACCGCCATCATGATCACCGCCGCGGCCGTGACCACGCGCGCCCCGTGCTTGAAGCCGGTGACGATCGCCTGGCCCGGGCTCTCGCCGTGAACGTACGCCTCACGCATCCGGGTGACGAGGAAGACCTCGTAGTCCATCGCGAGACCGAAGACCACGCCGACCATGAAGATCGGCATCATGCTCATGATCGGACCGGTCTGCTCGACGCCGAAGAGCGAGCCGAGCCAGCCCCACTGGAAGACCGCGACGACCGCGCCGAGGGCCGCGACCACCGAGAGCAGGAAGCCCAGGGCCGCCTTCAGCGGGACGAGGATCGAGCGGAAGACCAGCATCAGCAGCAGGAACGCGAGGCCGACGACGAGCGCCAGGTAGGGCAGCAGCGCGTCGTTCATCTTCTGCGAGAAGTCGATGTTCATCGCGGTGGCACCGGTGACCAGGACCTCGGCCCCGGTGTCCGCCTTGATGTCCGCACCCGCGTCGCGGATGGAGTGGACGACGTCCTCCGTGGCAGCGGACGAGGGCCGGTCCTTCGGGATGACCACGATCGTCGCGGTGTCGCCGGCCTTGTTGAACTCGGCCGGGACGACGGCGCTGACGCCGATGGACTCGATCTCCTCGGAGACCCGCGCGGCGGCGGCCTTGCCGTCGGAGCTGTTCTTCGTGTCGACGACGACCATCAGCGGACCGTTGAACCCGGGGCCGAAGCCGTCCGAGAGCATGTCGTACGCCTGGCGCTGCGTGGTCGACTTCGGCTGGGCGCCGTCGTCGGGCAGACCCATCTCCAGCGAGGCGGCCGGTACGGCGATGATGCCGAGGCCGAGGACGCCGACGAGCATGACCCAGACCGGCTTGCGCAGCACGAACCGCGCCCAGCGGGTACCCATGTTCGGCTTGGCCTCGGGGCTCTTCTCCGCCTCGGCGGCCTTGCGCGCCTTGCGGCCCACGACCCGCTTGCCCGCGAAGCCCAGCAGGGCCGGGACGAGGGTCAGGGCGATGACGACGGCGATGGCGACCGTACCGGCGGCGGCGAAGCCCATCTTCGTCAGCATCGGGATGTTGACGACGGCGAGGCCGACCAGGGCGATGACCACGGTCAGGCCCGCGAAGACGACCGCGGACCCGGCCGTGCCGACGGCCCGTCCCGCGGCCTCCTCGCTTTCCCGGCCCTCGGCCAGCTCGGCGCGGTAGCGGGAGACGATGAACAGGGCGTAGTCGATGCCGACCGCGAGGCCGATCATCATGGCGAGGGTCGAGGTGGTCGAGCCGAGATCCAGGACGTTGGCCAGCGCGGTGATCGACGAGACCCCGATGCCGACCCCGATGAGGGCGGTCACCAGGGGCAGCCCGGCGGCGACCAGCGAGCCGAAGGTGATGACCAGGACAACGGCGGCGATGGCGACACCGATGATCTCGGCGGCCCCGGTGTGCGGCATGACCTGGAGGGCGTCACCACCGATCTCCACCTTCATCCCGCTGTCCTGCGCGTCCTTGCCCGCGTCCTTCAGGGCGTCCGTGGTCTTGTCGGTCAGCTCCATGGAGTTGACCTTGTAGGAGACCGAGATGTACGCCGTCGAACCGTTCTGGCTCACGGCCCGCTGCTCGAACGGGTCGGCGACCGAGGCGATCTGGTCCGAGCCGGACCGCAGCTCCTTGACGATGCTGGTGATCTCGCTCTTGTTGGCGGAATCGGTCACCTTCTCGCCCTCGGGTGCCTTGAAGACGACCCGTGCGGTGGCGCCGTCGGCACTGGAGCCGGGGTTGCGCTGTTCCAGCAGGTCGAAGGCGCGCTGCGCCTCCGTACCGGGGATCGAGAAGGAACTGGAGGTGGCGGTGGACGCGGTGGCCGCACCTATTCCGGCGACCGCCAGCAACGCCACCCAGATCAGGGCGACGAAGCGGCGGCGGCGGAAGGTGAGCCGTCCGAGCTTGTAGAGGAAAGTGGCCACGGAGGCGTACTCCCGGTCAGGTCGTATGAGTGGAAATCGGGCGTGCAGAACCAGCCCGACGACGAGAGCGGCGTGTCAGGTGGAGCGTCGGGGAGAGGGCCGTACGGGTGGGACGGGGACGTCAGACGCCAGGGGGTGTCCTGCCGATCAGGGTCGGACCGGCCGCGGCGTCTGGTGCGGTGCATCGCAAGGCGCCGGAGCGTCCTCATCGCGGAGCGATTCGGGCGTTTCGGCAACGCGGCGAGGTGCCGCGCCAGGCGTCGTGGACCCGGCCATGATCGGCAAGGCACCCCCTAGGGCGGGGAGAACCACGGAGTCCACGTAATCGACGAGGAACGCCTGGTCGACAGGACGGTCCTCGATCAGCTGCCGGGCGGCGAGCGCACCGACCAGCATGTGCGGGATGTACTTCAGCGCCGGATTGTCCGGACGCAGCTCACCCCGGTCCACCGCCCGTTGCAGCAGCTGGGCGAGACCGGTCATCTCCGGTTCGATCAGCAGCTCGCGCAGGGCCTGCAGCAGCTCGGGGTACTCATGGACGGCATGGCTCAGACCCCGCATCAGCGCGGCGTCCTTCTCCATCTGGCAGTCGTCGGTCCGGCTCAGCGCGGCATGGAAGTCGCCGCGCAGCGAACCGGTGTCGATCTCGGAGAGGCTCCCCGGCTTGTTGTGCCGCAGCGCCTTCGCCACCAGCTCGGGCTTCGAGCCCCACTGGCGGTAGAGAGTGGCCTTGCTCGACCGGGTGCGGGCTGCGACGGCGTCCATGGTCAGGGCGTCGTAGCCGACCTCGCGGAGCAGGTCGAGGACGGCTTCGTACAGTTCGCCCTCACGCTCGGGGGTCAGCCTGGTGCGTGCCATGTGCCGACCTCCTTCGCTTCCGCAGCCGCTTTCCGGTCCGGTGTCCCGGCCGGTCTCGCTCAGTCCCGCTCAGCATCGAACGAAACTGTTTCGTACACATGAACCGTACCCCCACTCTCCAGCGAAACGAAATCGTTTCGCTTGTGTCCTGCACCACAAGTTGCCCCGGGCCCCGCGCACCGAAAACATTGGGGGGTGAGTGACGACGTCGCGTATCTCCGTTTCCCGCACCTCCACCAGGACTTGCTGTGCTTCGCGGCCGAGGACGACCTCTGGGTCGCGCCCCTCGCCCCCGCGGGGCACCGCCCCGGACGGGCCTGGCGGGTGACCGTCGACCGGACCCGGGTCAGCCATCCACGCTTCTCGCCCGACGGCACCTCCATCGCCTACACGACCTGGCGCACCCTGGACCCCGAGATCCACCTCGCCCCGGTGGCCGGCGGCCCGGCCCGCCGGCTCACCCACTGGGGCTCGACGGACGCCCGGGTCTGCGGCTGGAGCCCCGATCCGGGCGAGGCCTGCCAGATCCTCGCCGTGTCCTCGCACAACCAGCCGTTCTCGTACTTCTCCTGGGCCTACAGCGTCCCCACCGACGGGGGCCCCGGCGGCAGACTCCCCTGGGGCCCGGTCTCCGACATCGCGGTCGCCGACATCGACGGCGAGCGCCGCACCCTGCTGCTCACCGGCACGCCCCCGCACGAACCGGCCGCCTGGAAGCGCTACCGGGGCGGGGCCATGGGCCGCCTGTGGCTGCACGGCGAACGCCTGCTCCCGGACATCGACGGCCACCTCGCCAACCCGATGTTCGTCGGCCGCCGCATCGCGTTCCTCTCCGACCACGAGGGAGTCGGCAACCTCTACTCCTGCTGGATGGACGGCACCGGTCTGCGCCGGCACACCGACCACGACGCCTTCTACGCCCGTAACGCCTCCAGCGACGGCCACCGGGTGATCTACCAGTGCGCCGGCGACCTCTGGCTGGTCGAGGACCTGGAATCGCCCGACGCCACCCCGCGCAAGCTGGAGGTGCGCCTCGGAGGCCCGCGCACCGGCCGGCGCGTCCACCAGGTGCCCGCCGCCAGCAACGTCGACTCGCTCTCCGTCGACGAGACGGGCCGGGCCAGCGCCGTCACCGTACGCGGCAGCCTCTACTGGCTCACCCACCGCGACGGTCCCGCCCGCACCATCGCCGACACCCCCGGCGTCCGGGTGCGGCTGCCGGAGATGCTCGGCAGCGGCGGGCAGGTCGCGTACGTCACCGACGCGGACGGCCCGGACGCGGTCGAGATCGGCTGCCTGCCGCGCGCCAGCGGCGACCGGCCCCCGCGCAGGCTGGCCTCCGGGCAGCTGGGCCGGGTGCAGGAGATGATCTCCGACCCGGAGGGCGAGCGCCTCGCCCTCGCGTCGAACGACGGCCGCCTGCTGCTCCTGGACACGGGGGAGCCCGAGGCGGAGCCCTTGGGGCCGCTGGAGCCCGAGGCGCAGGCCCCCAGCGGCTCGACCCGCGCCGACCTCCACGCGGCCACGGGCGCGGCGGTACCGTCCAGCGCCGCGCCGGCCGACGGGCACCCCGGGCTCACCGAGCTGATCCGCTCGGTCAACGGCCCGGTCCGCGACCTGGCCTTCTCCCCCGACGGCGACTGGCTGACCTGGTCGCACCCGGGCGTCGGCCGCGCGCTGCGGCAGATCAAACTGGCCCGGATCTCCGGCCCCGGCGCCCCGGTGATCGTGGACGTCACCAACGGCCGCTTCGAGGACGAGAACCCGGTCTTCACGGACGACGGCCGCTATCTGGCGTTCCTGTCCTGGCGGGGCTTCGACCCGGTGTACGACGTCCACACCGGCGACCTGTCCTTCCCGCTCGGCTGCCGCCCGTACCTGGTCCCGCTCTCCTCGGCGACCCCCTCCCCCTTCGCGCTCTCCCCGGACGGACGTCCGGCGGCGGGCGGGCTGGACCCGGTGGACGCACCGGACGGGGGTACGTCGGAGGGGTCGACGGTGATGGTGGAGTTCGAGGGACTGGAGAGCCGGGTGACACCGTTCCCGGTCTCCGCCTCCAAGTACTCGGCGCTGGCCCCGGTGAGCGGCGGCGGTCTGGTCTGGCTGCGCTGGCCGATCTCGGGAGCACTGGGCGAGACGTTCGCGAACCCGGCCGACATGTCGGGGCGGCCGACCCTGGAGCACTTCAACATCGCGAAGGCGCGGAGGAGCGAACTGGTCGACCACCTCGACTGGTTCGCGGTCAGCGGCGACGCGTCCCGCCTCGTCGTGATGGACGACGGCGAACTGCGCGCCCTGCCCGCGACCGAGCCCGGCGACACCGACTCCACGGTCTTCCTGGACCTGCGCCGCATCCTGCACGAGGTCGACCCGGGGGCGGAGTGGCGGCAGGCGTACGGCGAGGCGGGGCGGATCATCCGCTCCTACTTCTGGGAGCCGGACATGTGCGGCATCGACTGGGACGGAGTGCTTGACCAGTACCGCCCGCTGGTCGAACGGGTCGCGTCCCCCGACGAGTTCGCGGATCTGCTGCGCGAGGTGCTGGGCGAGCTGGGCACCTCGCACGCGTACGTCTCCCCCGCCCGCCGCAACGAGGGCCCCCCGCACTACCAGCGGGCGATCGGCCTGCTGGGCGCCAACCTGGTCTGCCGGGAGGGCTCCTGGACCGTCCAGCGCATCCTGCCCGGCGACTCCTCGGACTCCAAGGCGCGTTCGCCGCTGGCGGGTACGGGGATCAGGGAGGGCGCGGTCCTCACCCACGTCGACGGCCGCCCGGTGGACCCGGTGACGGGCCCGTACCCCTTGCTGACGGCGGCCGGCGGCACGACGGTGGAGCTGACGTTCTCCCCGGCGGGCGGCGGACCCTCCCGCCGGGTGGCGATCATGCCCCTGGTCGACGAACGTCCACTCCGCTACCAGGACTGGGTGGCCAAACGCCGCGACGTCGTACGGGAGTTGAGCGGCGGCAAGTGCGGCTACCTGCACATCCCGGACATGGGCGGCTCGGGCTGGGCCCAGTTCAACCGGGACCTGCGCCTGGAGGTGTCCCGCCCCGCCCTGATCGTGGACGTACGGGGCAACGCGGGTGGCCACATCAGCGAACTGGTCGTGGAGAAGCTGACCCGCACGATCCTCGGCTGGGACCTGACCCGCAACGCCCAGGCCGTGAGCTACGCGTCCAACGCGCCGCGCGGCCCGGTCGTCGCCCTGGCCGACGAGGCGACGTCCTCCGACGGCGACATGATCACCGCCGCGTTCCGGCTGCTGAAGCTGGGCCCGGTGGTGGGCCAGCGCACCTGGGGCGGAGTGGTCGGCATGACCGGCCGCCACCGGCTGGGCGACGGGACGGTCATCACCGTCCCGATGAACGCGGCCTGGTTCGACACGTACGGCTGGTCGGTGGAGAACCACGGCGTGGAACCGGACGTGGAGGCTCTGCGCACCCCGCTGGACTGGGCGGAGGGCCGGTACGCCGTCCTGGACGACGCGGTCCGCCTGGCCCTGGAACTGCTGGCGGCCCACCCGGCGGCGACGCCACCGTCGTACGACACGGCCCCGAACCTGCGCCGGCCGCCGCTGCCGCCGAGGTAGGAGGCGACGCCCGTGGCACCGGCAGGACCACGGGCGTCAGGCATCAGGCGCCAAGCGCCAAGCGTCAGGTATCAGGCGTCAGGCGTCAGGCGGGCAGCAGACTCCTGACCGCGGCGGCCACGTCGGCAGTAGCGCCGGGGGGCCTACCCGAAACGGGTCAGGAGGGCGGCGACCCGTCGGTGTTCGGTGGTGAGGAAGCGGCCGAAGGCCTCGCCGGGGAGGTAGGCGTCCGTCCAGCCGTTCTCGCGGAGGGCGCGGTGCCACTGCGGGGTGTCGCGCAGGCGGTCGAGGAGACCGATCAGTTCCGCGCGCCGGCGCGCGGTGAGGCCGGGTGGGGCCATCAGGCCGCGCCAGTTGACCAGTTCGAGGTCGTGGCCCGTCTCCCGCAGGGTCGGCGCGTCGATGCCCGCCACGCGCTCCGCTCCGGTCACCGCGAGCACGCGGAGCTGGCCGGCGGCGATGGCGTGGCGGTATTCGGCGGAGCCGGTGAGCGCGAAGTCCACCCGGTGGCTGAGGATCGCGGCGAGGAGCTCTCCGCCGCCGTCGTAGCGGCCGAAGGGGACCGTGGCCGGGTCCAGCCCGATGTCCTCGGCGATCACCATCAGCGCCAGGTGGTCCGGGCCCCCGGGATGGGAGCCCACCCCGGGGCGCAGAGCGGGCTCGCCGCGCCGCCAGGCCGTGACCAGATCCCCGAAGGTCCGGTACGGGGAGTCCTGGGGCACCACGACCGCCTCGGGCTCCTCGATGAGCCTGGCCAGCGGGGTTGCCTCGGAGAGGTACCGGGACGAACTCTTGTCCTGCGTGCCGCCGACCAGGCCGAGGCCCATCTGCATGATCAGCCGGCCGTTGCCGGATTCGTGGACGAGCCGGGTCAGCCCGGTCGTGCCGGCCGCACCGGAGAGGTTGAAGACCTCCACCTCCTCGACCAGCCCGGACTCCTCCAGGGCGAGGGCGGCCGTACGGGCGGTGGTGTCGTAGCCGCCGCCCGCCGGAACCGGCACCATGATCCGGAGCAGGTCGTCCCGCTCCGGACCCGTGACGCAGCCGCCGAGCAGCACTGCCAGCAGCGACACGACGGCCACGAGGCCCCGTCTCACCGGCTCGTCCGCCGTATCCGGTTCATCCGCTATCCGCTCATCCGTTCGTCCCGCTCACGCGTCGGCCTTCTCCTCCGCCGCGGGGGGGCACGGGGGCCACGGCCTGCCGCGTACGACGGCCGCGTCGCCAGGAACCGTACAGCGGAGCCACCATCGAAAGCACGGCCAGTCCGAGCAGGGCACCCGAGATCGGCTTGGTGACAAAGGTGCTGAAGTCGCCGGAGGAGATCAGCAGCGCCTGCCGCATGGACTTCTCCATCAGGCCGCCCAGGATGAGCCCCAGAATGAGCGGGGCCGCCGGAAAGCCGTTGCTCCGCATCAGGAAGCCCAGCACACCGAAGCCGACCAGCATCCACAGGTCGAACGTGCTGAACGACTGCCCGTACACGCCGACCACACAGAAGACCACGACCAGGGGCAGCAGCAGTGTCTGCGGGGTCTTCAGCACCTTCGCGAAGAGCGGGATCAGCGGCAGGTTGAGGATCAGCAGCACGATGTTGCCGATGTACATACTGGCGACGACGCCCCAGAACATGTCCGGCTGCTCGGTCATCAGCAGCGGACCCGGCTGTACGCCCAGCACCAGCAGCGCGCCCAGCAGCACCGCCGTCGTGCCCGACCCGGGCACACCCAGGGTCAGCAGCGGCACGAAGGAGCCGACGGCCGCCGAGTTGTTGGCGGCCTCCGGGGCGGCGACACCCTTGGGGTTGCCCTTGCCGAAGGTCTTGCCGTCCTTGGCCAGCCGCTTCTCGAAGGAGTACGAGAGGAACGAGGCGACCGTCGCGCCCGCGCCCGGCAGGACGCCGATGAAGAAGCCGAGCACAGAGCCGCGGCCGGCGGGGCCGCTGATCTCCTTCAGCTCCCTCTTGTTCAGCCGCAGGGAGCTGATCGTCCCTTCCTTGCCACTGCCCCCGCCCCGGCGCGTCAGCATGACGAAGACCTCGGCGAGCGCGAACACACCCAGGGCCACGATCAGGAACTCCACCCCCTCGTACAGCTCGATCTGCCCGAAGGTGAAGCGCTGCACGGAGGTCTGGGAGTCGATGCCGATCAGGGCGATCATCACGCCGACCGTGCCGGAGATGAGGCCCTTGGTGAGGTTGTTCCCGGAGAGGGAGACCACGGCGGTCAGGCCGAGGGCCATCAGCGAGAAGTACTCGGCCGGGCCGAAGCTGACGGCCAGCGACGACAGCGAGGGCGCGACGAGCATCAGCCCGACCACACCGATCGTGCCGCCGGTGAAGGAGGCGATCGCGGCGATCGACAGGGCCTTCCCGGCCTGGCCCTTGCGGGCCATCGGATAGCCGTCGAAGGAGGTGGCGACCGTTCCGGCGACCCCGGGCGCGTTGAGCAGGATCGAGGAGGTCGAGCCGCCGAAGATCGCGCCGTAGTAGACCCCGGACAGCATGATGATCGCCGAGGTCGGGTCCATGGTGAAGGCGATCGGGATCATCAGCGAGATCGCGCTGATCGGGCCGAGGCCCGGCAGCATGCCGATCACCGTGCCCATGAGCACGCCGAGGAAGACGAAGAGAAGGTTCTGGGGAGTGAACGCGACCCCGAAACCGTTGATCAGTCCTTGTAGAGCGTCCATGTCTGGTGTCTCCGGGTCAGAAGGGCAGTGGCCCGGTCGGCAGGGCTACGTCGAGCCCTTCGGACATGGCGAGGTAGAGGGCCAGGGCCACTCCCGCGCCCACCAGCACGTTCACCCAGAGGCGGGCGAAGCCGAGGTACCAGGCGGTGGCGACCACGAAGAGCGTGGTCGCCAGAACGAAGCCGAGAGGCTCGAAGAGCGCCACATAGAGGGCGATGGCGACGAGCAGGACAGCGGGTTCGAGCCGTACGTCGGAGAAGCGGCCGAGGACGGCACCGGCACCGGCACCCGGGCGGGGAGCGGACTCAGCCTCCGGCTCCTGCTCCGCCGCCTCCTGCTGCTCCGGCTGCTCGTCTTGCTCCTCCTGAGACTGCTTCTGGAAGAAGAGCGCCACGGACAGCGCGATCAGCAGGAGCCCCAGCCCACGGGGCAGGGTGCCGGGCTGTACCGGCACCTCCACCGCCGTGAACTCAGGGATCAGATACGCCTGCACGGTGTACGCCACGGCCACGACGCCGATTACGACAGCCACCGTGCGCTGCGAGAATCGAAAGTGATGCATGATATCCGCCTGCTGCTTCTTCTACTTCTTCAGGCCGACGCCGGTGAGGATTCCGGCGAGTTCCGTGTTCTCCTCGTCCAGGAACTTCCCGAAGTCCGCGCTGTTCAGGTAGGCGTTCGTCCAGCCGAGCTTCTCGCTCTCCTTTTTCCAGGAGTCGTGCTCGACCATCTCGGCATACGCCTTCTCGTAGTAGGCGATCTGCGCCGCGCTCAGCCCCTTGGGCGCCATCACCCCGCGCCAGATGTCGAAGACGTACTCCACACCCGAGCTGGTGAGCGTGGGTGCGTCCGGAAGGATCGGCGAGGGCTCCTCGGAGGAGACCGCGAGAACCCGCAGGTCACCGGAGCGCACCAGGGCCGTCACCTCCGACGCGCCCGCGACCGCCGCTTCCGCGTGGCCGCCGAGCAGCGCGGTGAGCGCCTCCCCGCCGCCGTCGAAGGGTACGTACTTCACCCGGGAGGCGTCGGCGCCCGCCGCCTGGACGGCGCCCGCGAGACCCACGTGGTCGAGGCTGCCGGGACCCGAGCCGCCCGCGATGCTCACGCTCTTCGGGTCTGCCTTGAGCTTCGCCGCCAGGTCGCCGAAGGTCTTGAAGGGCGAGTCCGCCTTCACCGCGTAGGCCAGCGGCTCGGTGTTGAGCCGGGCGATCGGCGTGAAGTCCTTGTACGTCTGCGTGGTCTCGCCGGCCAGCGGTACGAGCAGGACGGGCGGGCTGGTGACGAAGAGCTTGTGGGGGTCCTGCTCGTGCTGGGCGACGTACGCCCAGCCGATCGCGCCGCCGCCACCGGGCTTGTTGATGACCCGCAGCGGCTTGTCGACGAACTTGCCCTCGTCCAGCACCCGGGCGCTCGTACGGGCGAGGGTGTCCCAGCCGCCGCCGGTGCCCGCGGGGGCGATGTACTCGATGGGCTTGGTGGGCTTCCAGTCGCCGTTCGCGCCGGCGGTCTGCTCTCCGCCGCCGCACGCGGCGAGCAGCAGGGTGGCCGAACCGGCGGCGACTGCCGCCACTACTGCTCGGGGGGCTGAGCCCGGATCCACCGGCTCGTTTCGTGAGTGATCGTTTTCGGTGATCGAGGCGATGCGTCTGGCGGCGGGCATGGGGTGGCCGCTGGTGTGCCCAGCTTTTCCACATGTCCACAGCTCTCGGGCCCTGGCGGGCGGGTCGGATACGGCCTGGTCAGAACGGTTGGGGCGGGGTGTTCACGGCGTGGAAGAGGGCTTCGAAGGCGTCGTGCCAGGGCCAGCGTTCGGGCAGGTGCAGGGTGAGCCGGCGGGCTGAACGGGCCAGCCGGGCGGGCACGTTGATCAGGTGATCGCGGATGGTCGCGCACGTCGCGCGGGCGTGGAAGGTGCCGGCGAGCGTTCCGCAGGCGCGGGTCAGGTTGAAGGCGAGGGCAGCCAGTGCGAGCCAGGCGGCGTTCGCCTGGAAGCTGCTCGAGGGGGCGTGTGCGAACGGGCCGTTCTTCAGCTCGGAGATCACCTGTTCCACGATCGCGTGGCGCCGGTGGTCACGCTCGGCGTCGATGAGCGGCAGCGTGCTGTCGGTGAACGCGGCATGGTAGCGCCAGGCGGTGAACAGCTCGCCCTGGCCCCCGGGCACGGTGGCGGGGTTCAGGCGCTTGACGCGTCGCACGATGAGACGGGCGGTGACCTGCTGCTTCTTCGGTTTCGAGGTGAAGGCGGTGTACTCGATCTCGGCGATCTCGGCGTCCGATATCCAGCGTTCCTCCTCGCTGTCCCACACCGCCTTGGGGTACTTGATCGGCGTCCAGGCCATCTCGTCGATAGCGGCGATGGCCTGCTTGACGGAGGCGTTCATCCGCACCGTGACCGAGAAGCGGGCGCCGAGCGCCCGGCAGGCGGCGACCACCTCGGCGGCGTAGTAGGCCGCATCCGCCCGCACGGTCAGCATCCCGGTCGCACCGGACGCGCGGGCGGTGCGGACCGCCTCGGCGGCGAACGATCCTGCTCCGCGCACCGAGTTGACGCTGCCCCGGCGCAGCCTGGTTGCGGCGATGACCGGGGCGGCCAGCGGCGTGGACAGCGTCGCGATCAGCGCGTTCAGGCCCTTGACCTTGTTGTAGCCGTAGCCGACACCTTGCTTGGCATAGCCGTGGACCGGCTTGATGGTGTCGTCCAGATCGAGGTAGGCAACCGTGTCGGCGCCGGCAAGTAGCGGGGTGTGCGCGGCCAGGCGAGGCAGGAACCGGCGGGCGACGGCATGTAGTTGCTTCACGTGCCCGTGGGTGAAGGACCGCAGGAAGCTGCCGAGGGTCGACGGGGCGCGGACCCCGGTGAACAGGCGCCGCATCGCGCCGTGCCGCAGCCGGTCCATGTCGTCGATACTGTCCGCGCCCGCGGCCATGCCCGCGATGAGGGCCATCGCCTTGGCGGCCGGGAAGGAACCGGTGCCGTTCTTCGAGGCCGGCAGCCGCATCAGCTCGCTGACCAGGCCGGGCAGGCCGCACCGCTCGGCCAGGCGCACCAGCGGCGCGAGCCCGCCGTACGCGATCAGATTCGGATCATCGAACCGTGCGGAGACCTTCGCCGCGGCATGGGAAGATTGCATCTCAGAAGTGCCCTGTTGGTCGTGCGTGCTGGAAGCGTAGAGAACTCCCATCATCGCAGGTCACAGGGCACTTCCTCGTTCCCGGCAACATC
>NZ_NEUE01000270.1:0-35934 GCF_002910905.1 Streptomyces sp. SM11
CCCGTACAGCCCCGACCGGATCGTTCCCGACCGCGACCCGGTGAAGCGCGACATCAACTACTCAAAGAAACAAGAGAAACAACCCAACCCAACCCACTCCCGCCGGCCACCTGACGCACCCCGGAGGGCGCCTACGGGCGCCGTCACCCACACGGGTGAGGTTTGCCAACTCGGCTCGCTTTTGGCCCGGTTGCCCGGCATATGCTCGGGCCGACACCACACCGGACATACGTCGGCCCCCGACCGGGACTGCAATCCCAACCGAGGGCCTGACCATCAAGGAAGCGACACCTTCCCCAATGGATACCCAGCAGAATACTGCGCTCACCCGCGCCCTGGCGGAGATTCCCGGGCCTCTCCCGGCCCGAGGCGTGATCCACATCGAGATCCCGCACACCACCCGCTTCACCGTCGTCGGCAACCACCTCGCCCAGCACCCCGACCTCAGCTGCACCGCAGTCGGCATCGCCGTACGCATCCAGTCCCTGCCCCAAGGGACGAAAGTCGGCATCAAGGCACTCGCCGCCCACTGCCGGGAGGGCGAGAAGCGCATCGCCACCGCCCTGCGCGAACTGGAAGCCTTCGGCTACCTGCAACGCGTCCGCGACCGGCTGCCCAGCGGCCGGATCATCACCCGCACGGTCTTCTGCAACCAGCCCACCGCCCTGCTGCCGCACTCCCGCCGCAGCCCGGCGGCCCCGCAGCAGCCCACGACCCCGGCCGAGGTGCACACACAGCCGCCCGCACCGCCCGAGCCGCCCGCACAGCCCGCACCGGAAACACACGCAGCCCCACCCGCACCGGAGACACCCGCAACCCTGCCCACACCGCCCCCGCTGCCGCCGGCCCCACCCGTCGTCCCACTACCACTCGTACCGCCCCCGACCGCACCCAAGCCACCGCCCCGCCCACTCCCCCAACCCACCGAGCTCACCCCGGAACTCGACCGCGCAGCCACCGCACTCCTCAGCGACCTGCGCCGCCACGCACCCCAGTTCACGCTCTCCGAGAACGAAATCCATCAGCTGACCCCCGGAGTCGCGGCCTGGCTCGAACGCGCAGCCCACCCCGACACCATCCGCCACACCCTCACCACCGACCCACCCCACCCCCTCAACCACCCCGCCAAACTCCTCAAACACCGGCTCACCGCCCTCCTGCTCCCACCACTCCCCGACGCCCACGACCTGACCACCCCCACCCGCCCCCACACCACCGTCACCCCCTTCCAGACCTGCGACGACTGCGACCGCGCCTTCCGCTCCCCCACCCCCGGCCACTGCCGCGACTGCCGCGAACACCGCGGGCAGCACGAGCAGCACACGTACCGCGAGCACCGAAGCGAAGACGCGCGGATCGCAGCCTGAAGCAGTGCCGCCATCCCGGCGTGCACGGCCGGGCGGTGTTCTCCTTTGGGACCGAATCCCAGATGACGAACCTCGGGAGCCAATCCTCAGCGGCAGCAAGAAGGGGCGGCCGTCCCGCAGGCCCGCCGCCCCTTCCCGTACGCGCCGTGACGCGCGAAGTGACTGCTACTGAATGACCGTGATCCGGTCCGTCGCCGGCGGGGCCAGCGGCGCGGTGGCCGTGGAGTGGGCCGCCAGGTAGGCGTTGAACAGGTCCAGGTCGGACGCGCCGACCAGCTTGTTCGTGCCCTCGCCGAGAGCCGCGAAGCCGTCGCCGCCGCCCGCGAGGAACTCGTTCATCGCCACGCGGTAGGTGCGCGCCGGGTCGATCGCCTCGCCGTTCAGCTCGATGCTGTCGGCGACCACGCGGTCCGCGCCGCTCTTCGTCAGGTCAAGGGTGTAGGTGAAGCCCTTGGAGACCTGGAGGATCTTCGGGCTGGCCTCGTTGGAGCCGCTGACCTGCTGCTGGAGGGCGGTGACCAGCTGGGTGCCGGTCAGGTCGACGACGTTCATCATGTTGGTGAACGGCTGCACGGTGAACGCCTCGCCGTACGTGACGACTCCGTCGCCCTCACTGCCGGACGCCTTGTGCACCAGGTCCGCGCGGATGCCGCCCGGGTTCATGAACGCGACTTCCGCGCCGCCCTTGTCCGCCGGGGCGAGGCCTTCGAGCTGGGCGTCGGCGATCACGTTGCCGAGCGGCTTCTCCGGGGCCGTGGAGCCCCGGCCGTTGATGTCGGCGCTGATCCAGCCCTGCGGCTTGCTCGCGACCGGCGCGGCCAGCTTGTTCCAGCGGTCGATCAGGCGCGTCATGTCGGCGGCCTTGGGCTGGTCCCGGGTCACGACGTGGTTGGCGGACTTCACCGACGTACGGACGATGTCCTTGGTGCGGCGGTCGTAGGTGAGCGTGGTGTCCGTGTACAGCTTGCCGAACGACGAGGCCGAGGTGACCATGCGCGGCTTGCCGGACGGGTCCGGGACGGTGCACACGTAGGCCTGGTGGGTGTGGCCTGTGACCAGGGCGTCCACCTTCGGCGTGATGCCCTTGGCGATGTCGACGATCGGACCGGAGATGCCGTCGCCCGCGCCGGGGCTGTCGCAGTCGTAGTTGTACGAGGTGGAGGCCGGGGCCCCGCCCTCGTGGATCAGCGCGACGATGGACTTGACGCCCTTGCGGTCCAGTTCCTTGGCGTACTTGTTGATCGTCTCGACCTCGTCGTGGAACTTGAGGCCCTTGACGCCGTTCGCGGTGACGATGTCCGGCGTGCCCTCCAGAGTCACCCCGATGAAGCCGATCTTGACACCCTTCTTCTTCCAGACCGTGTACGGCTTCAGCAGCGGCTTGCCGGTCTTCTCCTTGGTCACGTTGGCCGCGAGGTAGGGGAAGTCCGCTCCCTCGAACTTCCTGCCCTTCTCGTAGCAGCCCTCGACCGGGTGGCAGCCGCCGTTCTGGAGACGGGCCAGCTCGGTCGCGCCCTCGTCGAACTCGTGGTTGCCGACCGCCGTGACGTCCAGGTCGAGACCGTTCAGCGCCTCGATCGTTGGCTCGTCGTGGAAGAGGCCCGACAGCAGCGGACTCGCTCCGACCATGTCACCGCCGGCCGCTGTGACGGAGTACGGGTTGCCCTTGCGCGCGGTGCGCAGCGAGGTCGCCAGGTACTCGACGCCACCGGCCGGGATCGCCTCGACCGTGCCGTCCGCATGCGTCTTCTTGACCGTGCCGGCGGAACCGGCCGGCGGCTCCAGGTTGCCGTGCAGGTCGTTGAACGACAGCAACTGCACGTCGACGGTACGGGACTTGTGTCCGTGTCCGTGCCCGTGTCCATGCCCGTGCCCGTTGCCCCGGTCATGGGCGCCGGCTGGCATCGCGGCGACGAGTGCGCCCACGGTGGCCAGACCGGCCGCGGCGGCGAGCACCCGCCTTCTCGCACGGTTCTTCTGCGGAGTCGCTGACATCGGTCCCCTTGTGTGTCAGTGCTGTCAGCGCTGTCGGTGGTGGCGCTGGTGGCACGTCTGGAATCCTGCGTGCCGCAGCCTAGAGTCAACGCGCGTAGCGCAACAGGTGTTCGGGGTTACGGACTGGTTGCCATCCGGCCAAATGACTCGTCAGAAACGTCCCACAAGCGCTCGCGTCACCCGTATGGCTCACATATCCGGGCGGACCATCCTCGAGCGCCAGCGCGGGGAGAGGTGGGGCACGAAGGTCATCGAGCGGATCGCCACGGAGCTGCGGACGGAGTTCCCGCAGCAGCGGGGATTCAGCCGGTCCAACCTTCACTACATGCAGCAGATGGCCAGGATCTGGCCCGACTCAATTGTCCAACAGCCTGTTGGACAATTGCCCTGGGGCCACGTCGTCCTCATCATGGGCAAGTGCGCGACCCGCTTCGAGCGGGACTTCTACGCCCAGCACGCTGTCCACCACGGCTGGTCGCGTACGCATCTGGAGTCGGTGATCCACCGGCAGCTGCACCTCGCCGAAGGTGCCGCCGCGAACAACTTCGACGTCAGCCTGCCCGGGAAGTCCGACGCCGTGCGGCAGATCCTCAAGGACCCCTACCGCCTCGACTTCACCGAACTCACCGGCCGGCCGGCGGAGCGTGATCTGGAGGACGCGCACGTCGACAACCTCGTGCGGTTCCTGACCGAACTGGGCGTCGGGTTCGCCTTCGTCGGACGTCAGTACCCGATCGTGGTCGGCGACTCCGAATACCGCATCGATCTCCTCTTCTACCACTGCAAGCTGCACTGTTACGTCGTGCTGGAGCTGAAGACCCGCAAGGCGCGGGCCGAGCACTTCGGGCAGCTCGGGTTCTACGTCTCGGTGGTGGACGACCTGGCCAGGGACAAGGAGCGGGACGAGCCCACGCTCGGCATCCTGATCGCCGAGAGCCGGGACCGGGCCATGGTGGAGTACGCCCTGCGCGGGTACAACTCCCCGCTGGCCGTCAGCACGTACGCCGGGCTCCCCGAAGGCGTACGGGAGCTGCTGCCCAGCACGGAGGACCTCTCCCGCATCGCGGACCACGTCCTCAACACCACGCCACCATCCGAGGACGCCTGACCGCCGCCCTTCCGCCCCGGGCCGCGCACAAGCCCGGCCTCCACCCGGTCCGCAGCCCCGCCACCCCGCCGCGCCCCCGCCACCCCGCCGCACCCCCGCCGGGCGCACCGCTCGCCGTACGCTCGGAGGCATGACGACTGACGTACCCCTCCCCGCTCCCGGGCGCGAGGTCCAGACTCTCGACGCACTCGACTCCACGCAGGCCGGCACCGTCCTCGGCCTGCTCGCCGAGGCCGCCCGGTCCGACGGCCGGCAGGCGGTTTCCGAGCAGGGCAGACTCCGTATCCGGGGCGGACACCGAGACGGCGTACGGCACTTCCTCCTCACCGTCGACGGCACGCTCACCGGATACGCCCAGCTGGAGGACACCGACCCGGTCGAGGCCCCGGCCGCCGAGCTGGTCGTCCACCCCGACCGGCGCGGCAACGGGCACGGCCGGGCGCTCGGCGCGGCCCTCCTCGCCGCGACCGGCAAGCGGCTGCGGGCCTGGGCGCACGGTGGCAGCTCCGCGGCCCGCCACCTGGCCCAGGTCCTCGGCCTCTCCCTCTTCCGCGAACTGCGCCAGCTCCGGCGCGGTCTGATCCCGCTCGACCTCGCGGAGCCGGTGCTGCCCGAGGGCGTCACTGTGCGGACCTTCGAGCCGGGCCGCGACGACGCCGCCTGGCTCGCCGTGAACCGCGCCGCCTTTGCTCACCACCCCGAGCAGGGGGCCCTGACCCAGCAGGACCTGGACGACCGCAAGGCAGAGCCCTGGTTCGACCCGAAGGGCTTCTTCCTGGCCGAGCGGCACGGGGAGATCGTCGGCTTCCACTGGACGAAGGTGCACGCCGAGGAGCAGGTCGGCGAGGTGTACGTGGTCGGCGTCCTGCCCGAGGCCCAGGGCGGCGGCCTCGGCAAGGCGCTGACCTCGATCGGCCTGCACCACCTGGCGGCCCAGGCGCTACCCACCGCGATGCTCTACGTGGACGCGGACAACACGGCGGCCGTGACGGTGTACGAGCGGATGGGCTTCACCACGCACGAGGTGGATCTGATGTACCGCACCGAGTCCTGAGGCCGTCCGCCACGACAGCTTCCAGGGCATCGCAGCCACAGAAGTGCCGCACCCGACCCTGAAGAAAATCTATCGCGGCGGGAGTAGACATCCGGACCTCGGTGGAGTTAGCGTTTTCCTCGTAGCCGGAAGAACAGAGGGCGCGGCAGACATGATCTGCCGTGCACGCAGGTCAGAACGGTAAGCGGAACGGCAGTGGAGCGAGGGAGCCGGAAACGGCGGGTTCCCCCACTGGCTGCCGGGCCGGGCGGCCCCAGGGGCCGCGCGTAACAACCGCGGTACCCGCAGTACCCGCAGTACCGAAACACTGAACCGCACGAGGTAAGGAGCAGACACCATCAGGATCGCCCGGGCGAGGAACACTCCGCTCGGGTACCGCAGGCCCCGGAACGGAAGGTGGTCCCCGGTCACGCATCCGCGATCCCCGCTTCCCCGCCCTCCCGGGCGGACCGGCGGAACAGATGAGCCGGCGCAGTCAGCCGGCAGATGGTGTTGAAAGCTCGGGGCCCGAGCGCCGCAAGGTGCTCGGGCCCCCCGACGTGTCCCCGAAGACCCCGAAGAAGAGGTGCTATGCCCCCTCGCAGTACCCGCCCCACCAACAAGCTCGACGATGACGACTACCCCGCCTACACCATGGGCCGGGCGGCCGAGATGCTCGGCACCTCCCCCGCCTTCCTCCGCGCGCTCGGCGAGAACCGACTGATCACCCCGCTGCGCTCCGACGGAGGCCACCGCCGTTACTCCCGCTACCAGCTGCGCATCGCCGCCCGCGCCCGGGAACTGGTCGACCAGGGCACGAAGACCGAGGACGCCTGTCGCATCGTCATCCTCGAGGACCAGCTGGAAGAGGCACAGCGCATCAACGGGGAACTGCGCGCCGACCGCACACCGGTCCCGCCGAGCACCTGACCGCTCCACCCGAACACCCCAGCGGGGCGGCGTCATTTGACGCCGCCCCATTTTTGCACCACCCTTTCACTACTCAATTAGTGAAAGGGTGGTGCAGCGCATGGCAGCCGAGTCCGCAGCCGTCGAGTTCCGCATCGACCGGCGCAGCGGCGTCGCCACCTACCTCCAGATCGTCCAGCAGACGAAGCAGGCCCTGCGCCTGGGCGTGCTCGAACCGGGCGACCGGCTGCCGACCGCCCGCGAGGTCGTGGAAGCCACCGCGATCAACCCGAACACGGTCCTCAAGGCCTACCGGGAGCTGGAGCGCGAAGGCCTCGTCGAGGCCCGGCGCGGGCTCGGCACCTTCGTCCGCAGGACGCTGGGCGGCGCGGCCGACGCGACCGCCGCCGACGCACCGCTGCGCACCGAACTCGCCGACTGGGCCCGCCGGGCCCGGGCGGCCGGGCTGGAGAAGGACGACGTCGGCGCGCTCTTCACGGCCGTACTGGACAGCACGTACAAGGGGGACGAGGAACGATGACCGGCGTCGCGATCGAGGCACACGGCCTCGGAAGGACCTACGGGCGCGGGGGCGGCGGCCACCGCGCCCTGCACGACTGCTCGTTCCGGCTGCCCGCCGGACGCGTCTGCGCCCTCGTCGGACCCAACGGTGCGGGCAAGTCGACCCTGTTGAACCTGACGGCCGGACTGGACCGGCCCAGCGCCGGGTCCCTCACCGTCCTCGGATCCGCCCGCCCCGGCGACGTACGCGACCGCATCGCCTTCGTCCACCAGGACAAGCCGCTGTACCCGCAGCTCACCGTGGCCGACACGCTGTGGGCCGGCGGCGAGCTGAACCCGGGGCGCTGGGACCGGGCCACGGCCGCCCGGATCGCCGGAACGCTGCCGCCCAAGGCCCGCGTCCGCACCCTGTCCGGGGGCCAGCGCACCCGCCTGGCCCTCGCCCTCGCGCTGGGCAAACGACCCGAACTGATGCTGCTGGACGAGCCGATGGCCGACCTCGACCCCCTCGCCCGGCACGAGCTGATGGGCGTCCTGATGGCGGAGACCGCCGAGCACGGCACCACCATCGTGATGTCCTCGCACATCCTCACCGAGCTGGAGGGCGCCTGCGACTACCTCCTGTTCGTCGACGGCGGGCGCGTCCGGCTCGGCGGCGAGAGCGACGACATCGTCGGCGCGCACGCCCTGCTCACCGGCCGGGCCCGGGACCTGGCCCCGCACACCGTCATCGAATCCCGCACGACGGGACGTCAGCTCACCGCACTCGTCAGGAAGGAGGGCCCCGTGGACACCGCCGACTGGGCCGTCACCCAGCCGTCGCTGGAGGAGCTGCTGCTCGCCCACCTCCGCTCCCCGGAGGCGCCGCCGCTGCTGACGCCGAGCGCGAGCGCCGTCACGGGCGGGGTCCGGGAGGAGGTGTCGGCCGTATGAGCACGCTCATGACGAACGCCCGCACGCTGCGGGGGCCTTCCCGCGTGCTGCTGCGGGTGCACCGACGGACTCTGTGGGGCGCAGGGGCGGTCGCTGCCGCCGCGGTCGTCGGCATGATCGCCGTGGCACTCCGGGCGGACCAGGTCGTCGCGGACTTCGCGAGCACCGGCTGCACCCTGAGCAGCTCCGTGGAGACCTGCTTCCAGCCGGCCCGCGACTACAGCGACCGGATGCTCGACCTCGACCGCATGCTCACGTACGTGGGACTGGCCATCATCGCGCTGCCCGCCGCCATCGGGGCCTTCATCGCGGGCCCGATGATCGCCCGGGAGTGGGAGAGCAACAGCGTCAAGCTGTCCTGGACCCAGTCGTCCCCGCCTGCCGCATGGCTGGCCGCACGGCTCGCCGTACCGGCCGCGCTGGTGGTCTGCGGGATCGTGGTGCTGTCCGCCGTCTTCTCCTGGACCCGAAGCCGACTCACGTACCCGTTCCCGGCCATCTGGGAGGACGTGTCGGCCTTCGGCGCGACGGGAACGGTCCCGGCCGCCAGTGCGCTGCTGGCGCTCGCGCTGGGCACCCTCACCGGTCTACTGCTGCGTCGCACGGTTCCGGCCATGGCGGTGGCCCTGCTCGCCTCCGGGCTGGTGACGGTCGTGCTCGGAACGGTGCGCGACCACTTGTGGCCGGTGGTGAAGGCCGCCTACCCCCTGAAGGACGAATACCCCGTCCCCAAATGGGGCCACGTGGTTGAGCAGGGATTCGTGACGACCGGGGGCGACCTGCTCCCCGTCGACATCTGCGCCAGCTCTTCCCTCAAGTTCAATGACTGCCTGGCCGGACATGACGTGGCGCAGAACTACGTGCACTACCACCCCGCCTCCCACTACTGGCCCCTCCAGCTCGTGGAGACCGGCATCCTGCTCGCCCTCGCCGCCCTCGCCGTGTTCCTCGCCTTCCGGACCCTGCGCCGCCTCCACGGCTGAGCGCACCCGTCCGGCACGAGCCGTCGTCCGGGCCCCACAGGGGTGGGCCCGGACGACGAACACGTAACGGACGAAAACGAACAACGGCCCCGAGGCGGCCCCAGCACTTCGAACACGTACAGTGACCGCACGCCCGATCCGCAGGCACACCGCTTCCTGTACGTCATGTCGCCGTTACCGGCCATTCAGACATCCTTGCGACGCTCACGGGATGCAGCCAGCTGTGCCCGCCCCCCGCCGCAACGGGAGAGCCCGGGGAAACGCCTCCCAGGGCTCCTCCGCCGGCTCCCCCGGTCGTGACCCGGGGTTTCCCGGGCCTTCCGCGATCTTTCGCGGCTCCGACGCGCCCGCAGAGCCCTCCACGCGGAACAATGGGCCCATGAGCCAGCAGCCCAGGTCCGAGGTCCCGGTCCAGCCCGCCGCCCAGCCGTCCGTCGGCTCGCTCGCCGCGCACCGGCCGCACGCCACCCCCGCGTCCAACGGGGTCGGCTTCTCCACCGCGGCCGATCTGGATCCCGACCTGGACGCAGACGCGGACGCCTACGAACCCGACCGGGACGGCGACGAACTGCCCCAGGGACGCTTCCTGGACCGCGAACGCAGCTGGCTCGCGTTCAACGAACGTGTCCTGGAGCTGGCCGAGGACCCGGCCACCCCCGTCCTCGAACGGGCTAATTTCCTCGCCATCTTCGCCTCGAACCTGGACGAGTTCTTCATGGTCCGGGTGGCCGGCCTCAAGCGCCGCATCGCCACCGGGGTCGCCACCCGCTCCGCCTCCGGCCTCCAGCCCCGCGAGGTCCTGGACCTCATCTGGACCCGCTCACGCGAGCTCATGGCCCGGCACGCCGCCTGCTACCAGCAGGACATCGCCCCGGACCTGTCCGACGAGGGCATCCAGCTGATCCGCTGGCCGGACCTGACCGAGAAGGAGCAGGCCCGCCTGTTCACCTTCTTCCGGCAGCGCGTCTTCCCGGTCCTGACCCCGCTGGCCGTCGACCCCGCACACCCCTTCCCGTACATCTCCGGGCTCTCCCTCAACCTCGCCGTCGTCGTCCGCAACCCGGTCAGCGGCCACCGCCACTTCGCCCGGGTCAAGGTCCCGCCGCTGCTGACCCGCTTCCTGGAGGCCTCGCCCCAGCGGTACGTGCCCATCGAGGACGTCATCGCGGCGCACCTGGAGGAGCTGTTCCCGGGCATGGAGGTGCTGGCGCACCACATGTTCCGGGTCACCAGGAACGAGGACCTGGAGGTCGAGGAGGACGACACGGAGAACCTCCTCCAGGCCCTGGAGAAGGAGCTGATGCGGCGGCGCTTCGGCCCGCCGGTCCGCCTGGAGGTCGAGGAGTCCATCGACCCGTACGTCCTCGATCTGCTGGTCCGCGAGCTGAAGGTGTCCGACGCGGAGGTCTACCCGCTGCCCGGACCGCTCGACCTGACCGGCCTGTTCGCCATCGCCTCGCTGGACCGACCGGAGCTGAAGTTCCCCAAGTTCATCGCCGGCACCCACCGGGACCTGGCCGAGGTGGAGTCCGCCTCCGCGCCCGACATCTTCGCCGCCCTGCGCGAACGCGACGTCCTGCTCCACCACCCGTACGACTCGTTCTCCACCTCCGTCCAGGCGTTCCTGGAGCAGGCGGCGGGCGACCCGGACGTGCTGGCCATCAAGCAGACGCTCTACCGCACCTCCGGCGACTCCCCGATAGTGGACGCCCTCATCGACGCCGCCGAGTCCGGCAAGCAGGTCCTCGTCCTCGTCGAGATCAAGGCCCGCTTCGACGAGCAGGCCAACATCAAGTGGGCCCGCAAGCTGGAGGAGTCCGGCTGCCACGTCGTGTACGGACTCGTCGGGCTGAAGACCCACTGCAAGCTCTCGCTGGTCGTCCGCCAGGAGGGCGACACGCTGCGCCGCTACTCCCATGTCGGGACCGGCAACTACCACCCCAAGACGGCCCGGCTGTACGAGGACCTCGGCCTGCTCACGGCGGACCCGCAGGTCGGGGCGGACCTCTCCGACCTGTTCAACCGGCTCTCCGGGTACTCCCGCCGCGAAACCTACCGCCGCCTCCTGGTCGCCCCGAAGTCCCTGCGCGACGGGCTGATCGCCCGGATCAACAAGGAGATCGCCCACCACCGCGCGGGCCGCCCCGCCTACGTGCGGATCAAGGTCAACTCCATGGTCGACGAAGCGATCATCGACGCCTGCTACCGGGCCGCCCAGACGGGCGTCCCCGTCGACATCTGGGTACGCGGGATCTGCGCGATACGCCCCGGCGTCGCCGGGCTCTCCGAGAACATCCGGGTCCGCTCCATACTCGGCCGCTTCCTCGAACACTCCCGGGTCTTCTCCTTCGGCAACGGCGGCGAGCCCGAGGTGTGGTTCGGCAGCGCCGACATGATGCACCGCAACCTCGACCGCCGGATCGAAGCCCTGGTCCGGGTCACCGACCCCGCCCACCGCGCCGCGCTCAGCCGACTCCTGGAGACCGGTATGGCCGACTCCACCGCCTCCTGGCACCTGGGCCCCGACGGGGACTGGACCCGGCACGCCACGGACGCGGACGGCCAGCCGCTGCGGCACGTCCAGGAAATGCTCATCGACGCCCGGAGGCGCAGGCGTGCGACGCCCTGACCAGCAGACGACGACCCGGCCGACGCCGGACGCGGCCCCCGGCACCACTCCGGACACGCCACCCGCCGAGGCCACGGGGCCGGGTACGGAGCGCCTCCCCGACGCCACCGGGACAGGAACGGGGCGTCTCGCCGAGCCCGTCGGCGCGGTCCGCCTCCCGGACGCCGCCACCGGACCCCGCCCCACCGGCGACCTGACCGCGGAGGCGGTCCTCGCGCCCTACCTCCGGGGGCAGGCCGCGGACTTCCTGCGCAGCCTGCGCCTGCACCACGAGCACAGCTCCCCCGCGGACTCCGGCGGCCACGACGCCGCGGCGGCCACCCGCGCACTGCGCCGCTCGGCCCGCCGGATCAGCGGCTCGCTGCACACCTTCCGGGCCGCGCTCGACCCGCACTGGGCCGACCAGCTCCGCGCCGAGCTGGCCTGGCTCTCCGGCGTCCTCGCCCGCGAACACGCCTACGCGAACCGCCTCACCCGACTCGTCGAGGCCCTGCACCAGCTCTCCGGCCCGGCCCTGCCCGCAGCCCGGGCCGCCGGGGAGAGCACCGCCCCCGACGCCCAGGGCCGCACCGCCCTCGGGGTCGGGACCGCGCGGGCCGGGGCGCTGCTGGAACGCCGCCTCACCCTCGCCCGGACCCGGTCCCACTCCGCGGCCCTCCAGGCACTCGGCTCCTCCCGCTTCCACGCGATCGCCGACGCCGTCGCGCTCCTCGCCTCCGACGTCCCCCTGGCCCCCGGCGCCGCGAGCCGGATCGCCGAGGCCCTGCTGGAGCCCGCGGAACGCGCCGAGCAACGCCTCCTCGCCGCGGTGGCCGCCCTGCCGCCCGACGACACGGAGCCGTACAACGAGGCGCAGGACGCGGCGTGGCACCAAGCCCGCCTGCTGCTGCGGCTGCACCGGTACGCCCACGAGGTCGTCCTCGGCGCCGTCGACCCGGTCCTGGCCGCGCCGGGACACGCCCTCGACCTGCACCGGGACGCCGTGGAGGCGGCCGGGGCGGCGGCAGCGGCGGCCCGCACCCCCCGGATCGCACCGGCCACGGCGTACGCGCTGGGCGTGCTCCACGCGGACCAGCGCCACGACGCGGAGGCGGCGCGGGCGGTGTTCCGGGAGGCCTGGCCGTACGCCACCGCCCTGAGCGCCCCATGAGCCGGGAGGCCGTGCCTCGCGAGTCCGGGCACGCGAGGACCGGCACCGTCCGGGCGGCGGGCTGCGTGCTGTGGCGCCGCGCCCCGGACGGGAACGGGGTGGAGGTCTGCCTGGTCCACCGCCCCCGCTACGACGACTGGTCCTTCCCCAAGGGCAAGCTGAAGCGCGGCGAGGACCCCCGGGCCGCCGCCGTACGGGAAGTGCTGGAGGAGACCGGCCACCACTGCGCCCCGGGGGGCCGGCTGCCGACCTCCCGCTACCCGGTCGACGGCCGGCCCAAGGAGGTCGCCTACTGGGCGGCCGAGGCGACGGGCGGCTCCTTCACCGCCAACGACGAGGTGGACCGCATCCTGTGGCTCGCCCCCGACGCCGCCCGCGTCCGGCTCACCCAGCCCCGTGACGTCCGGCAGCTGACCGCTCTGCTCGACGCCCTCGACGCGTCCTGACCCCCGCCTGATCCGCGTCCTGACCCCGCCTGATCCCCGTCCTGATCAGCGCCCCGGTCCGCCCCTTGGCCCACATCCTGATCCACATCCTGATCAGCGCCCTGCTCTCCGCGTCCTGACCGCCGCCCCGGGCCGGATCGCACCCGCCTGCCCGACACGGTTCACCTTCCGTTCACTCTCCCCCGTAAGCGGCTTCACCTGTTCTGCCTAATTTCGGACGTACAAGGTGCGCGGCGACAAGCCACAGCACGCCTCCTCATCGCACGCCGTCGTAGAACGAACTGACCACGGCGGCTCCTGGAAGGAACACCCGAAAGTGAAGCTTCAGCGCAAGAACCGGCTTCGTGCAACCGCGCTCGGTGCCCTCGCCGTCTCCGGCGCCCTGGTCCTCACGGCGTGCGGTTCGGACGACAACACCGGCGGCGAATCGGCCGACACCGGGAAGAAGACGACGGCCGCCTCGGACGTCAAGTGCGACGACGCCAAGGGTCAGGTCCTGGCCGCCGGCTCCAGCGCGCAGAAGAACGCCATGGACATCTGGGTCAAGGAGTTCCAGGCCGCCTGTGCCGGCGTGGAGATCAACTACCAGCCCATCGGCTCGGGCGGCGGCATCACCAAGTTCACCCAGGGCCAGGTCGCCTTCGCGGGCTCCGACTCCGCCCTGAAGCCCGAAGAGGTCGCCTCCTCCCAGAAGATCTGCACGGACGGCGGCAAGGGCATCAACCTGCCGATGGTCGGCGGCCCGGTGGCCATCGGATTCAAGCTCGACAATGTCGACGAACTCGTCCTCGACGCCCCGACCCTCGCCAAGATCTTCGACACGAAGATCACCAAGTGGAACGACCAGGCGATCGCCGACCTCAACCCGGACGCGAAGCTGCCGGACACCCCGATCCAGGCCTTCCACCGCTCCGACGAGTCCGGCACGACCCAGAACCTGAACAAGTACCTCAGCGTCGCAGCCCCCGACGACTGGAAGTACGACGCCTCCTCGAAGTCCTGGGAGGCCAAGGGCGGCCAGGCGGCCAGCGGCTCGGCCGGCGTCGCCTCCGGCGTCAAGGGCATCAACGGTGCCATCGGCTACTTCGAACTCTCCTACGCCGCTGCCAGCGACATGACCACCGTCAAGATCGACACCGGTGCCGGCGCCCCGGTCGAGGCCACCTCGGAGAACGCCTCCAAGGCCATCGCCGCCGCCAAGGTCAAGGGCACCGGCAACGACGTGGCCCTGGAGCTCGACTACTCGACCAAGGCCGAGGGCGCCTACCCGATCATCCTGGTGACGTACGAGATCGCCTGCGACAAGGGCAACAAGGCCGAGACCCTGCCCTCCGTCAAGGCGTTCCTGAACTACGCGATCAGCGACGCGGGCCAGAAGGTCCTGACCGACGCGCACTACGCGCCGATGCCCGCCGAGATCGCGGCCAAGGTCCGCGAGATCGTCCCCACCCTGTCCTGACCCGGCCGCGGCCGACCCCCTGACCGGGGGCCGGCCGCGCCTTCCGGTGCACCGCCGCCAGGAGCCGTACGGCTCCGCAGACCGGAGAATCAGATGGAAACAGCAACCGCACCCACGCAAGCGCCGCCACCGGAGCAGCCGACCGGCGTTCCCCGCGGCAAGGCCCGACCCGGCGACCGGATATTCCTCGGTCTGTCCAAGGGCTCCGGCATCACCCTCCTGGTGATCATGGCCGCCATCGCGGCCTTCCTCAGCTACCGCACCGTCCTCGCGATCTCCAAGGACGAGGCGAACTTCCTCACGACCTTCGAGTGGAACCCGGCCGGCGACCCGCCCGTCTTCGGTATCGCGGTCCTCGCCTTCGGCACCATCGTGAGCTCGGTCATCGCGATGGTGCTGGCCGTGCCGGTCGCCATCGGCATCGCGCTGTTCATCTCACACTTCGCGCCGCGCCGGCTGGCCGGCCCGATAGCGTATGTGGTGGACCTGCTCGCCGCGGTCCCCAGCATCATCTACGGCCTCTGGGGCGTGGTCTTCCTCGTGCCCTACCTCGACGGTCTGAACAAGTGGCTGGACGAGTACCTCGGCTGGACCTACATCTTCGAGCGGACCAGCGAGGGCGCCGCCCGTAACCTCTTCACGGTCGGCATCCTGCTGGCGATCATGATCCTGCCGATCATCACCAACGTCACCCGTGAGGTCTTCCTCCAGTCGCCGAAGATGCACGAGGAAGCCGCTCTGGCCCTCGGTGCCACCCGCTGGGAAGTCATCCGGATGGCGGTCCTCCCCTTCGGCCGCTCCGGCATCATCAGCGCCTCGATGCTGGGACTGGGCCGTGCGCTCGGCGAGACGATGGCCGTCGCCGTCGTCCTGTCCCCGAACTTCCTGCTCTCCGGACATCTGCTGGATCCGGGCGGCGGCACCTTCGCCCAGAACATCGCCGCGAAGTTCAACGAGGCGGACGAATTCGGCCGTGACGCCCTGATCGCCTCCGGCCTGGTCCTCTTCGTCATCACCCTGCTGGTCAACGGCGCGGCCCGCGCGATCATCGCCCGCCGCAAGGAGTACTCGGGGGCCAACGCATGAGCTACACCGTCCAGGAAAAGCGCCCCGTCACCACCCCGTCGCACGCCACGCTCGCCCACGCCAGACTGCCCCGCTGGGCCCCGGCGGCCATCGCCGCCGGCTCGGTGGCCACCGGCTGCCTGATCGGGTTCGTGGCCGGGCTGGACAGCCGGATCCAGTGGGGCATGATCTCCGCCCTGGTCTTCGTGGCCGCCACCTACCTCATCACCGCGAAGGTGGAGGGCAGCCGGCAGGGCAAGGACCGTATCGCCACGAGCCTGGTCTGGGTCTGCTTCGCCCTGGCCATCGTGCCGCTGCTCTCCCTCGCGTGGATCACCGTCACCAAGGGCACCACCGTTCTCGACGGCTACTTCCTCACGCACTCGATGAGCGGTCTCCTCGACACCGAAGAGGGCGGCGGCCTCTACCACGCCCTGCTCGGCACCATCGAGCAGGTGGCCATCGCGGCGTTCATCGCCACCCCGATCGGCCTGCTGACCGCCGTCTATCTGGTCGAGTACGGGCGGGGGAGGCTGGCCCGAGCCGTCACCTTCTTCGTCGACGTCATGACGGGCATCCCGTCCATCGTGGCCGGACTCTTCGTCCTCGCCACCTGGAACCTCATGCTCGGCTTCGGCCCGTCCGGCTTCGCCGGCTCCCTGGCCCTCGCGATCCTGATGATGCCGGTGATCGTCCGCTCCACCGAGGAGATGCTCAAGCTCGTCCCGAACGAGCTCCGCGAGGCGTCCCTCGCCCTGGGCGTACCCCAGTGGCGCACCATCCTGAAGGTGGTCCTGCCGACGTCGATCGGCGGCATCACGACGGGTGTGATGCTGGCGGTGGCCCGCATCACCGGCGAGACCGCCCCCGTCCTGCTGCTCGTCTTCGGCACGAAGCTGATCAATCCGAATCCCTTCGAGGGAGCGCAGTCGTCACTGCCGCTGTACGTGTACGAGCAGTACTCCGTCGGCACGACGGCCTCGGTCGACCGCGCCTGGGCAGGCGCCCTGGTCCTGATCGCCTTCGTCATGATCCTCAACCTGGTGGCCCGCGGCATCGCCCGCTGGAAGGCCCCGAAGACCGGCCGCTGAGGCCACCGAAAGTGAAGTGATCCCCATGGCCAAGCGCATCGATGTCAGCGGGCTGACCGCCTTCTACGGCACGCACCGTGCGATCGACGACATCTCGATGACCGTCGAGCCCCGCTCCGTCACGGCCTTCATCGGCCCGTCCGGCTGCGGAAAGTCCACCTTCCTGCGCACCCTGAACCGCATGCACGAGGTGACCCCCGGCGGTCGCGTCGAGGGCAAGGTGCTGCTGGACGACGAGAACCTCTACGCCAGAGACGTCGACCCGGTCGCCGTGCGCCGCACCGTCGGCATGGTCTTCCAGCGCCCGAACCCCTTCCCCACCATGTCGATCTTCGACAACGTCGCGGCGGGTCTGCGCCTGAACGGCACGTACCGGAAGAGCGAGCTCGCGGACGTCGTGGAGAAGTCCCTCAAGGGCGCCAACCTCTGGAACGAGGTCAAGGACCGCCTCAACAAGCCCGGCTCCGGCCTCTCCGGCGGTCAGCAGCAGCGGCTGTGCATCGCCCGCGCCATCGCGGTCGAGCCGCAGGTCCTGCTGATGGACGAGCCGTGCTCGGCGCTGGACCCGATCTCGACCCTCGCCATCGAGGACCTGATCGGCGAGCTGAAGGAGCGCTTCACGATCGTCATCGTGACGCACAACATGCAGCAGGCGGCCCGCGTCTCGGACCGTACGGCGTTCTTCAACCTGGCGGCCGTGGGCCAGCCCGGCAAGCTCGTCGAGATAGACGAGACGGAGCGGATCTTCGCCAACCCGTCGGTCCAGGCCACGGAGGACTACATCTCCGGCCGCTTCGGCTGAGCCTCCCCCCGCCCCACCCCACAGACGGCCTTGCGGTGCTGCATGGCGGTGCCACCGCAAGGCGAAAGGGTCCGCCCCCGTTCTCGGTACGAGAACGGGGGCGGACCCACACGTGTAACCAGCGCCGGATCACTCCGCACCGCCGGCTCAGCCGAAGAGCAGGAGAACCGCTCCGTAGCTCAGCGCGGCGACCAGGGCCGCGGCCGGCATGGTGATGAACCAGCCCAGGATGATGTTCTTCGCGACACCCCAGCGCACCGCGTTCACCCGCTTGGTGGCGCCGACGCCCATGATCGCGGAGGTGATGACGTGCGTCGTCGAGATCGGCGCGTGGAACAGGAACGCCGAACCGAACATGATCGAGGCGCCGGTCGTCTCCGCCGCGAAGCCCTGCGGCGGGTCCAGCTCGATGATCTTGCGGCCGAGGGTCCGCATGATGCGCCAGCCGCCCGCGTACGTCCCCAGCGAGAGCATCACCGCACAGGCGATCTTGACCCAGACGGGGATCTCGTCGTTGGGGCCCTCGATGTCCGCGATGACCAGGGCCATCACGACGATGCCCATCGTCTTCTGCGCGTCCTGGAGGCCGTGGCCGAGCGCCATGCCCGCCGCCGAGACCGTCTGCGCGATCCGGAAGCCCCGTTTGGCCTTGTGCGGGTTGGCGTTCCGGAACATCCACATGATGCCGACCATCACCAGATAGCCGACGATCAGGCCGACGAACGGGGAGATGAACATCGGGATGACGACCTTCTCCAGCACGCCGGACCAGATGACGTCCGTCCCGCCGGCCAGCGCCGCCCCGACCATGCCGCCGAACAGGGCGTGCGAGGACGAGGAGGGGAGGCCGTAGTACCAGGTGATGAGGTTCCAGATGATCGCGCCGACCAGCGCCGCGAACAGGATCCCCATCCCCTTCTGCCCCACGGGCGTGGCGATCAGGCCCTCGCTGACGGTCTTCGCGACCCCCTGGCCCAGGAAGGCGCCGGCGAGGTTCATCACCGCCGCCATCGCCAGAGCCGCACGCGGGGTCAGCGCCCGGGTGGAGACCGAGGTGGCGATGGCGTTCGCCGAGTCGTGGAAGCCGTTCGTATACGTGAAGCCGAGCGCGACACCGATGGTCACGATCAGCGCAAAGGTGTCCACGAGGTTCAGGACTCCTTGACCGCGATGGTCTCCACGGTGTTGGCGACGTGCTCGAAAGCGTCAGCCGCCTCTTCCAGCACATCCACGATCTGCTTCAGCTTCAGCACCTCCATGGCGTCGTACTTGCCGTTGAAGAGGTGGGCCAGCAGCTTGCGGTGGACCTGATCGGCCTGGTTCTCCAGGCGGTTGATCTCGATCCAGTACTCGGTGAGGTTGGCCATGGTCCGCAGTCCCGGCATCGCCTCGGCGGTCAGTTCCGCCGCCCGGGCCAGCACCTCGATCTGCTGCTCGACACCCTTGGGGAGCTCCTGGACCTGGTAGAGGACGACCAGGTCGACGGCTTCCTCCATGAAGTCCATGATGTCGTCGAGCGAGGACGCCAGCTTGTAGATGTCCTCGCGGTCGAACGGCGTGATGAAGGAGGAGTTCAGCTGGTGGAAGATCGCGTGGGTGGCGTCGTCCCCCGCGTGCTCCGCTGCCCGCATACGCTCCGCGATCTCGACTCGGGAGGCAGAATCCGCCCCGAGCAGTTCCATCAGGAGCTTCGAGCCCGTGACAATGTTGTCCGCGGACGCGGAGAACATGTCGTAGAAGCTCGTCTCCCTGGGGGTCAGACGAAAGCGCACGTGGGGTCCTCGGGGTGCTCTGGATTCGGTCAGGCTGATGCTAGGCGCATCATCCGGCCACGGCTAACCGGCGTTCTTCAGTGTCGCCCATCGGACAGGGCTACCAGCACGGACCCCCGGTCACGGTTCGACGGGATTCGTTACGATATACCCGGCAGGGGTATAAACGCGGCACGGTGCGGCGTTGAACAGTCCAGCGGCTTCATCCAGCACTTCGGCGCTCAGCACTTCAGCACTCAGCGGGACACTTGAGAACAACAACGGGAGGACGCAGATGACCACGACCGGGACCTCAGGGACGGAATCGGCAGGCGTGGCGGCCCCGGACGCAGGGGCGACCGCCCCTGTCGACATCGTCACCGACCACGACCGCGGCATCCACGGCTACCACCACCAGAAGGACGAACACCTCAAACGGCTGCGCCGGATCGAGGGCCAGGTCCGCGGCCTCCAGCGCATGGTCGACGAGGGCGTCTACTGCATCGACATACTCACCCAGGTATCGGCGTCCACCAAGGCCCTCCAGTCCTTCGCCCTCCAGCTGCTGGAGGAGCACCTGCGCCACTGTGTCGCCGACGCGGCCGTCAAGGGCGGCGGAGAGGTCGACGCGAAGGTCGAGGAGGCCACGAAGGCCATCGCCCGCCTGCTCCGCACTTGAGGTCCGGCCCCGGGAGCGGCGGCGGTACGGGGGCCGCGGGCGTCACCCCCGGCGAGCGGCCTGCCGGGGGACCGTCGCCCAGGACTCCGCACCCCGGACGTCGAGCACTTCGTCGATCCGGTCAGGACTGAGGCGTTCCTCGCCCGCCGCCGACGCGGCGATCATCAGCTCGCCGCACAGTTCGATCTCGGCGAGGGCCACACGGTCCTGAGCGTTCGGAGCGCTGAGCGTCACCACCTGCGTCACCTCTCTCTGCCGTCTCCCGGCCGTCACCGGCCCCCCTTGGGGCCTGTCGTCGCACTGCCGTCGCCCGCCCGGGGGCGGCAGACGGCAGTGCGACGACAGGCCCTGGCACACCGGCTTCCCAGCCTAGGGAGCGCGACACGCACCGCGCATGGCACGGACGGACCATTTTGAGCCCCCTCCCAACCGGTCCCACCGCCCGGCCCGTCCCGGCCGCCGCCCCTCCCCCGAGGTCACGACCGGCCGCGCGGCACCGCACAGACCCGGCCCGGACCACCGCGCCCGCCGGCTCCGGCCCCCGCCCGCCACCCTCAGCCCTGCCGGATCTCGCCGGTGTAGATGGCGCCCTCGTCCGGCAGGGTCACCCTGACCGGCAGCCCGAACCCGTACAGCAGCAGCGTCGAGACCACCGACACCTCCGGGCCCTCCGTGGGGAAGGTGAAACAGTGCCGGACCTTCCGCAGCCGGCCGTCCTCGTCCAGGTAGGCGTCGAACGGGACGGTGTCGTTGCTGAACCCTTTCGCCGCCGCACCGAGCGCCCCGCGCGACGGCGGCGAGGCGGCCCGGGCCGCGCGGTTCAGGTCGGCGACGCCCCGGTAGTGATGCACCGTCACCCCGGCCAGCTCGGACTCCCCCACATACGTCACATCATCGGCCCCGCGCAGCAGCTCAGCGGCGGCCATCGGATCGGTGACCCCGCCGGTGACGAGGTTGCCGTCCTTCAGCGTGGTCGTGTCGATCCTGACCCACTTGTCGTCGGGCACCCCGGCGCCGCGGTTCTTCATGTACAGCGCCCCGGGGACCAGCAGCTCGGTGATCGGCCGGTGGTCGTCCGCGCCCGCGGCGTCCTTGCCCGCGGCGTCCGTGGGCAGCATCACCTTGAGCCGCCCCATCTGCCTGCGGAAGTCGTACGCGCCCTGCCCCCGGATCGTCACCCGCGTCCCGCCGGCCGCCGTCTCCATCGACGTACGGGTCTCCGCACCGCCCGCGTCGACGAGAACGTCCGCCGCCTGCCCGAGGACGTCGAGCGCACGGTCCGCTGCCGTGGAGCGCTGCCCGGAGCCGTCGCTCGCGCCGCTGCCCGCGTCCCCGCCGAAGCACCCGGCGGTGACCGCGATCGCCCCGGCCACAGCGAGGGCGCGGGCAGCACGGGCCCCGCCTCCGCCCCTGTACTGCTGCACCACCATCGCCTGCCAACCCCCAACGACTACCGCGGCCGAGCCCTCACCCGACCCGCATAACGACCGCCGCCGCCCCCCGTCACGCGGCCCCGGCGCGTCCTGCCCCCGTAGTCCGGGCGCGAGGCGAGCCGGGGGAGGACCGGGACGCTGCCCCCGTCAGCCGGCTGCGGCCAGTACCGTGGTCGGGTGCAAGAGGATTGCCCAGCCCCGGCCCGCACCGCCCCGGAACCCACGACCGCCTCCGCGTCCGCTCCCCCTCCCGGCCCACCGGCCGGGCACAGCGCCACGACGATCGAACGCGGCTCGTTCTGCGTGGCCCGCTGCACCTGCGGCTGGCGGGGACCGGCGCGCAGATCCCGGGACCGGGCCCGTACCGACGCCGCCGAACACCTCGCCGCCCCTTGATCGACCCTGTTTCCCTGATCGACCCCGTTCAGCACGAACCCCCAGGCGCTCGGAGCACCTGGGGGAACGGGAGGAAGCGGTCGGTCGACCGGAGGGAAGGAGAAGAAGAAGACCGCAGCGGGAGGAGGGACGGTCCCGTCAGGCGGCCAGGTCCTTCTCCCCCAGGTCCCCGCGTCCGGAGCCGGGCCGCGGCTCGGGGATGCCCCTCGCCCCGTCCTGCTCGTCCGCGTACGCGACGGCCGCGTTCTTCGACCGGACGAACCAGCCGACGCGCGGCGAGCGGGCGACCGCGGCCATCAGCGGGGTCAGCAGCGCCATGGCGAGCGGGGCCAGCAGCAGGGCGACAGCCGTACCGAGAGCGAATCCGCCGATCACGTCGGTCGGATAGTGGACGCCCATGTAGATCCGGCTGAAACCGGCGAAGAGCGCGAGGCCGATCGCGATGAAGCCGAACTTCCGGTTCGCCACGAAAATGCCGACGGCGATGCCCATCGCCAGGGTGGAGTGGTCGCTGACGAACGAGAAGTCCGTCTTGCCGTGGATCAGGACCTCAAGGCCGTCGTGGTCGTTGAACGGACGCGGCCGTTCGACGAAACCGCGGATCGGGACGTTGATGAGGATCGCGATGGCGGCGGAGAGCGGCGCCCAGACGATGGCGGCGGCAGCCGTCACCGAGTCCTCGGCCGTCCCACGCTTGCGCATGCTCCACCAGCACCACAGACCCACCAGAACCAGGCCGAGCATGATCCCGTACTCGCCGACGAACTCCATGACCCGGTCGAACCAGGTAGGAGCGGCCTTCGCGAGCCCGTTGATGTCGTAGAGCAGACTGACGTCCGGGTTCGACCCGTCGAGTTCGAGTCCAGCCATCTGCTGCGGCCCCTTGCCTTGTCTGCTTCATCTGCTGCGACGTGCGTCCTTGCACGCCGCCGTGGTCGAACCCCCGTGCTATCGGTGCGATCCGTTACCGCACCGACCTCACTGCGACGCGTGGGTCGGTGCGCATGACGTTCCCTACCCCGTCCAGGGAACGGCCCGGCCGTCGTGTGCGTTCCGCTCTCCACCGAATGATCACCATGACGTTATCGAAGAGTGACTGGTCGTCGCAGCTCAGGGCCCAGGCTTCACAGAGAGTTCCGACCGTGGCCGACTGCCCGTCAGCACCGGTCGCCGCTCCGGAACCCCTGGGCGGAACATCCGCACGGCCAGTCACTCCGCACATCCGCACGACCGCACGGCCGCACGGCCAGTCACTCCGCACGTCCGCACGGCCACGCATCCACGCATCCGCACGGCCACGCATCCGCGCATGGGAGACATCCGTCACCCTGTGGGCAGATCCGTCGGAAGGGCGGCCGCTCCGTCCTTGGTGACCCGTGTCGCACCGAAGTAGTCCGGCGTATCGATCTTGTCGAACCGGATGACCGCCCCGGTGAACGGCGCATTGATCATATAGCCGCCCCCGACGTACAACCCGACGTGCCGGATCGCACGCGAGTTGGTCAGGTCGTCGGAGAAGAACACCAGATCCCCCGGGAGCAGCTCGTCCCGCGAGGGGTGCGGACCCGCGTTGTACTGGTCATTGGCGACACGCGGCAGCTTGATGCCGACGGTCCGGTACGCCGCCTGGGTCAGCCCCGAACAGTCGAAGCGGCCCTGCTGTTCCGGCGTCCCGTTGCCGCCCCAGAGATAGGGCGTACCGAGCTTCTTCTGCGCGAAGTAGATGGCCCCGGCGGCCTGCCGGGAGGGCGCGACACGGCCGACGGGCCGGGCGAAGCTCTTCTCCAGCGAACGGATGATCTTGACGTAGTTCTGCGTCTCCTTGTACGGCGGAACGCCGCCGTACCTGATCACCGCGTCGGGGCCGGCGTTGTACGCGGCCAGCATGTTGCTCGTCGCGTCGCCCGGCACCGACTTCACATACCCGGCGATCGCGCAGTCGTACGAGGCCGCCGACGGAATCGCGTCGGCGGGGTCCCACACGTCCCGCTTGCCGTCGCCGTTGCCGTCGATCCCGTGCGTGGCCCATGTACCGGGGATGAACTGGGCGATGCCCTGCGCGGCGGCGTGGCTCTGTGCCTTCGGGTTCCAGCCGCTCTCCTGGTACAACTGCGCGGCCAGCAAGGCCGGGTTGATGGCGGGACAGAGGTTGCCCCACTTCTGCACGAGCGGCTGGAAGCGTGCCGGAACCGCCCCCTTGGCCAGCGCGACGGCACCGCCGCCCCCCGCCCCGGCGAGGCCGGCGGCGGCCGAGTACGTACCGACGACGAGCAGCGCCAGGAAGCACATGACCATGCCGACGCCGATGCCACCGAACACCCAGAATTTCCGCACCCCTCAACCATCCCCCATAGAGGCGCGCTTCAGAGGTGTTTTCGACGGTGTGTACGAGTCATCCGCGGCACACCACCGGCGCACCCGAAGCACACGGGGGCGCCGACGGCTCACCACTCACAGGACTGACAAAACCTCAGCCACCCGTGCCCGACCAGAATTCGGAACGGACATCGGGCCGGGCAGCGGATAGACGTCCTTGTACGCGGGACCGTTCGGCTCGACGGTGGGCGCGGCGGCCTTCGACGACTTCACGCACGGACTGTCGGCCTCCAAGAAGGCCTGCCCCTTCCCTCGGAAGGAGACGCTGACACCGCACCCGTTCTTCGTGACCGCGTAGACCGCGTAGACCGCCGGGAACTTCTCGTCCTTGTTGACCGCCTTGATCCGGTAGTCGTTCGTCCGCCAGAACGTCTCCGCCCGGTCCAGAAACGTCTGCCGGCATTCGGCGCAGACCACGGTCATGACGGCCCGCCGGCGAGTCACTCCGCAGGCCCGGGTGGTGGTCGGCCCGTGCGCCCACCGCACATCGGGGTCGATGCCCTTCAGGACGGCGTCCAGCATCGCGTCGGACCGCTCGGCGGCCTGCTGCATGGTCCATCCCGCTCTCCACCTCACCCTCTGTTGCCATTTGCCCGCCGTCGTCGCACGCGATCCCGCACCCGCACCCGCACAGCGGAACCCCTGCGCCCCGATCGCGGTGTCCCGGGCCTGCCCGAGGTCGTCTTGGCGAACTCCTCGTCGGGCGAGGTATCTAGCCCCGGTACCTACGCCGACACATGCACCAAGGCATCCGGATCGCCGAACGAGACGATGGTCCGTCCGTTGCCCTCGTCTCCGATGCCGATGAGATACATGGTCGGCTTCCCGTCCTCCTTCAACTGCCGACCGATCTCCCGCAGCCCGGCGAGCTGGTCACGGGCCTCGGTGTCGACCCCCCTCCAGCTTGTCGATCAGCACCGGAAGGTTCCTGCGGTTGGCGGCGTCGCGCGCGAGGGCCGGAATGCCGTCGAGGTTGCCGATCCGCTCCAGGACCAGCCCGATGTACCGCCCCCGCCCCTCCGGCGAGAGCCCGTCCCACCGGGCCTTGCGCTCGGCGGGCGTGACGCGCTCTGCGGGATCCGCCCCGCCCGAACCCGCTACGGCAGCGCTTACACGGAACGGGCGACAAGTCAGTCACGCCGCGTACGCGACCGCACGGACAGGGGACACGACATGGGCCCCAGGACCCAATGCCGGGCTCAGAATCCATACTGCGCAGCTGAGTCGATCCACCTTGACCCGATCACGACCCGCTTGCCGCCGCGCTGGGGGCACCTGCCGACCAGAAGTCGGAGTGGATGTTGGGGCGGGGGATGAGCTCCGCCTCCGGGTCGAGGAACGCGGTGGCCCGGCTGGTGGAATCGGCTACCTCGGAGCGGCGGACGCAGGGGCTGTCCACGGTGAAATGCACCTGCCCCTTGTCGGCGACAGTCAGGCTCACTTGAAATCCATCCTGCGTCTCAACGAAGATCGCGGGGGCATCGACATGGCTATTAATCGCCCTGACGCGGTACCCGCTCTTCCGCCAGAACCGGTCCACCACGCCCAGGAGGCTCCCCCTCCGTTGTGGGGAGACGACGGTCATGACGGTCCGCCGCCGAGTAACGGTGCAGCTTCCCGTCGTGGTCGGACCATGGACCCAACGCACACTCGGTTCAACCTCCGCGAGAACACTGTCGAGCATCTCATCAGCACGTTCGGCAGCAGCCTGCATATCCATGCTTTCCCCCCGCGCCCCGCACCCTGACATTAACGCCCCCACAAGAAGCGTCACTAGAATCGACCGGAACCGGGCCATCAGCGCGGCTCTTCTCTTTGGATCTTGTTCGCGTGACCAGCGGCGATCAGCCCCATATTCTCGACCGATGTCCTATCGATCTCGGGATCGAAGTACTGCGAATGCGCATCGGCGTTGAGCTTGCCGTTCGCGATCAAGGTCGGCCCGTCCGCCACCTCGAACCGTCTCGCTCCGAACGCTTCGCTGGCCGGGTCCTTGCCAAACCAGACGTCGTCATCTCCCCGGTCGGCCAGACCACCGAAGACGTAGGCAGCCGCAGGCCCGCCGAACAGCATCTCGGCTGCCCCTACAGCCGACTGACTCTTGGACGGAAGTTTTGTCACAATATCGTTGGCAGCGGCTCCGACATACACATGTTCCCGGCCTACGCCCAGATCATCGGCACTGTCGACACCTACCCCCGGGCTTCCGACGAACACAATCTCGTCGACACCGGGAATTCCGCCCGGCCGCTGCGTAGCCTCCCCTACGGTCCGCGAGCCGTAGGAGTGGCCAATGGCCGTCAGGTGCGGATCCTCGTGGTCATTGGCCGCCGCAATTCCGCTCATGAATTCACCGAAGGCTTGGCCACCCTCCTCCGCCCTGCCCCCCGCAGCAACGGCAAGCGTTCCAAGCCCATCCGGCGACTGCGGTGCGTCATATCCGAGCCAGGTGATGGCAGCGGAGGGCTCCCCGTGCTGATTCGTAGCGATGGACAGATCGCGCGCCCGCTTGAGATCCCCCTCAGCAAACTCCTCATCCAACGAAGTATTCAACCCCGGCACATACGCCGCCACGTTCCGCGCCGTATCCGGATTCCCGTACGACACGATCGCCCGCCCATTTCCCTGATCGCCGATCCCGAGCAAGTACATGGGCGGCTCCCCCGCCTTCGGCACCGCCCGCAACTGCCGGTCGATCTCCCGCAGCGCCGCAAGTTTGGTCGCCGAATCGTCGTCGTCCCGCCCCTCCAGCTTCCCCATCAGCAGCTGGAGGTTGTCCCGGTTCGCCGCATCCCGTACCAGGGCCGGGATCCCGTCCAGGTTGCCGATCCGGTCCGGGTACACCGCGAGGTACTCCTCGCGCTGTTCGTCCGTCAGACCGGCCCACCACTCCTTGCGCTCGGCCGGACTCGCGTCGTGCGGGATCGCGTCCTTCAGGTAGCTGCGCGCCGCCTGCCGCACCGCCGCCGCATCGGCCGCGGCGTCCGTCCACGTCGCCGCCGGAACGCTCAGGCCCTCCTGAGCCTTCAGCGACCGGAGGATCCTGGTGTACCGCCAGTCCGCATCGGCCGCCGTCCGTACGGCCTGCGCCACGCGGTCAGCGATGTCCTGGGCCTTGCCGGCGTTCGGATTGGGTGCGACGAGCCCCGAAGGGGTCACCATGCCCGGGTTCGGAACCCCGGACGCCGTTCCGCCCGCCAGCGGCTTACCGTCGACCAGGCCCTCCCCCGCCGCCGGATAGGTCACCGAGCCATCCGCGTGCACCGTGAACTTCAGCGCCGCCGCATCGTCCAGCGCCCCCTGCAACACGCGCTGCTGGGCCTTGATCTCATGGGCCAGGCTGTTCAGCGTGGTCCGCAGCAGCCCGCACTCGGTGTAGATGTACTGGAAGTTCGTCCCCAGCCGACGCAGCCGCCCCTCGGTCGCACCCGCCGCCTCCCCTTTCTGAGTATCGTGCAGGCCGGGCAGGAACTGGCCCTCGATACGGTCCCGGGCCGCGTCAGCACGGTTGCTCACCCGTCCCCAGCCGTCCGCGGCCTCCTCCAGCTCGGCGCACTTCACCTCACGTAACGCCGACCAGGTCAGGGCGGCACCCGCACCGCCGCTCCGTCCGCTCACCAGGCGCCGCCACCGCTCGGCGTCTTCACCCTGTCGAAGCCGCTCTTCACCGCCTCGTTTGCCTGCGCCTGGCCTTGGACCACCGCCCGGAGGTTCCCGGCGAGGCTCCCGCACTCGCGGCGCGCCGCCTCGATCCGGCGCTCCCACGAGTCCCGCACGGTGCTCAGTTCGGCCAGGGCGGACAGCGCTCCGGCCCCGGCGATCAAACCTTGGTGCGCCGCCGCCAGTTCGCTCTTCACCGGGCCGAGGTGCGTGACCAGCTGGTCGGCCCCACCGGCGGCACGCAGCCATGGACCGTCGCTGTGCAGAAGGTCCCCGTTCCCCGTCGGCCCCGCCGCTCCGGCCGGTGCCCCCAGCCGCGCCCAGCCGTCGTTCGGCTGCCCGACCACGGTTGCTCCACCCACACCGCTCACCCGTTCTCTTGATCGTGGAGCGGCACTGTGCCAAATCCACGGTGCGCGACATGCCGTCCGTCAACGCTCCGTGGCCCCGTCTCCGTACGCAGTCGGTCCCGTGGTTCCCGGCCGGGCGAAGCAGGGGCGCTGTTCCCGTGGAGCCGCGCGGTTCACCCGAACGAAGGGGGACGGACACAGGGGCAAGCACAGGCACAGGCACAGGCACAGGCACATCGGAGCACAGTGGTCGTCGCCCCCACGGAACCCACGGTCGAGACCCCCTCCGCCGCACGGCGGAGGCCCCGCCCTCGACCTCGTACCGCGGAACAGCGCTTTCGGGATCAGAAGCTGACGCCCCACCACGGCCCCAGGACCACGATGGAAGACATGATGCGAACCCGGCAGGAACGCCCCACCGGCTCCGCCCCCGCGCTTCCGCCTTCTCCCCCACCCGCGCCCCGGTGGGCGATCCGCGCCGCGCAGCTGACCACGCTGATCGTGCTGCCGACCGGGCTGTGGCGGCTGGCGATGGTGTGCGGGTTCCCGTCCGGGTACACCGAGGCAGGCTTCGTGCATTCGACACCCAGGGCGCCAAGCTGTGGATGCTGACGCTGAGCGTCGCCTGCGAGCTGCTCGCCCTGCTGACCCTCGGCCTGGTGCGGCCGTGGGGCGAAACGCTGCCCCGCTGGATACCCGTCGTAGGCGGCCGCCCCGTTCGCCCCCTGGCCGCCGTCGTACCGGCCGCCGCGGGGGCCCTCGCACTGACGGTGATCTGGGCCGCCATGCCGCTGTGGTGGACGTACCCCCACGCGGACATGACCCCCGCCGGCCGGCTCCTGGTCGGCGTCATCTACCAGCCGCTCGTCCTCTGGGGGCCGCTCCTCGGAGCCGTCACCGTCTCCTACTACCGCCGCACCCGGCCGCCCCGGCGTCGCACGGTCCGCTGACTCAACGGCGCCTCCGGCCGTCCGGTCGAGCACAGGGGCCCCGCGCCCTCGGCGCGCCATTCCCCAACAACGCCTGCCGAAGCATCGAACACGGTGCCGACCGGCGCACCGACGGCTCTCGAACGGCGCATACGAACACGCCGCGCCCCGCGAACGCTGCGACCGCATCAGAACCCATGGCCACCGTCGTTGCTCCTGGTCACACCCCGTGATACACAGAGTAACTAGGCATATGCGTGAGGAGCCGGGACGAGCCGCAGGTCAGGGCGACCGCCCCGGTCAAACGTGCGAGATCCGGGTAAAGAGACCCGGGAAGGCGTCGTACGAGCGCGGTTTCATCAGCGAAGATAGAAGGCGACCCGTGCCGGACGGCATGGGCAGCGAACTACCCAACAGGGGCGGTGACTTACATGATCCTGGCAGCAGAGAAGGGCGACATCACCACCATCATCGGCGGAATCGCTCCGGACTGGGGGCCGTTCGGGACGCTGGGCAACGAGGCGCGCATCATGATCGAGGTGGTGATGGCCATCGCCATCCTGCTCTGCCTCGGCATCGCGATCTGGGGCGCGGCGAAGCAGCGCATCGGAGCAACGGCACTGCGCGACACGTTCAGCGCGGAGCAGGGCAAAGGCCTGATCGTGGCGGGACTGACAGGGGTCTTCATCATCGGCTCCCTGGGGACCCTGTTCACCATCGTGTACGGAATGGCCGTCTGACCCACAGCCGGCCACTCCCGTCCGGGCCGCCCCAGCCCGCTCCCCACCATCCGCCCGTCGCGCCCACCGGCTGAGGTTGCGTTTCCCTGATGTCGAGTCACCACACCGCGCTCAAGCGGCAACCAGCACAGCTACCGTCGTCCTGCGCGGATCTGCACACGACCGAGGGAGCGAACGCGGCATGAGTCCCGGTGACGAGCACGACTACCGCGGCAAGGACCAGGGAAGCCGACCGGACGACCCGTACAGCACCCTCGGCGGCACCCGTCAGACCCGCACCCGTCTCCCCGATGGCGACGCGGGCCACCCCCACGCGCGCCGCCCCGTCCGCAATTCCCGCTCGCTCGTGACGATCACCGGCATCGTGGTCCTCCTCGTCGCCGCCATCGCCTTCGCCAACCGCGGCGGTGGCAACGACGACGAATCCTCCCCGGGCGCCAAAGGCCCCGGAACCACAGGAAGCGCCCCCACCGCGGCCACCGGCACCAAGCCCGTCCAGGGCAAGAACGGCACGATCGCCTCCGGCTTCGCCCACGACGAGCAGGGGGCGCAGAGCGCGGCGGCGAATTACTCCGTGGCGTTGGTTTCCGACGGTATGTTCACCCAAGAGCGACGCCGGGAGATTTCCGAGGCGGTGTACGCACCGGACGTAGCAAGCGCGCGGCAGGATGACTTGGACAAGGTCTACTCCGACGAGTCCTTCCTGACCAGCATCGGGTTGAACCCGGATGGCAGCGCGCCAGAAGGCCTGACTTTCATTTCTCGTGCCAACCCGGTGGGAACCAAGGTGGAAAAGTACGCCGGCGACACCGCAAGTGTCGCTGTCTGGTATTCCGCCCTGTTCGGCCTGGCCGGCGAAGGCTCCAAGAACCCTGTGTCGGAGAGCTGGTACACCACGACCTACGAACTGCGGTGGGTCGGCGGGGACTGGAAGATCTCCGACTTCCAGCAGAAGGACGGTCCCGTGCCCGTCGGCCGCGACCAAGCCGCCTCTTCCGCCGAGGAGATGGCTGACGCCGTGCAGCAGTTCGGAGGGTTTACGTATGCCAGGTAAGCGATCCCTCCGCGGGCTCTCGGTCGCCACGGCCTTCGCCGGTATTCAAGCGACAGCCGTTCTCTTCGCCGACCGTGCCGCTGCCGACCCCACACCACCGCCGTCCCCTTCGCCCAGCACCGACCCGTGCGACCTGATTCGTGGCCCCGCCAAGGACTACTGCGAAGGCGGCGAAGGTGCCGGCACACGCACCCAGGACATCACCTCCACCGACGCCCTGGACCCCCTCTCCTCCCTGGCCCGAGGCTGCGCCGACGCCGCCTCCTGGATCGTCGGCAAACTCAGCGAGGCCGTCGAGTCCACGGCCAACGTCGACTTCACCAACCCCAAGTTCCTCCAGCAGTACGCCGTCATCTTCGCGGCCTCCACCGTCCTCACCCTCGTCCTCTGGCTCCTCGCCGTGGCCAAGCGCGCCATCCGCGGCGTCCCCCTCACCACCGCGATCTCCGAGGCCGTCGGCTTCCTCTGGCTCACTGTCCTCGCCTCGGCCTTCACCCCGCTGATCCTCTACACGATCGTCTCCGCCACCGACGGCGTCACGGAGGTCATCTCCTCCGCCACCGGCGGCCAGACCGACGTCTTCTTCGGATCGTTCGCCGAGGCCCTCAAGAAGGGCGAGGACATCGGCGGCGGGCCGATCATGCTGATCGTCGTCTCGCTCGTCTCGATCCTCGCCGCCGGCATCCTGTGGCTGGAACTCGTCATCCGCGCCGCCCTGCTCTACGTCGGCGCACTCCTCGGCATCGTCGTCTACGCCGGCCTCGTCGACAAGAACATGTGGGGCCACGTCCGCCGCTGGGCCGGCATCATGATCGCGGTGATCATGGTCAAGCCCGTCATCGTCATCGTCCTCGGCCTCGCCGGAGCGCTCTCCGCGGGCGACGGCCCCGACGCCTTCTCCGCCGTCGTCTCCGGCCTCTCCATCATCCTGCTGGCCATCTTCGCCTCCGCCATGATCTACCGCTTCGTCCCCGGCTTCGGCGACGAGATCCAGGGCGCCCGCACCAACCGCAAGCAGGCCACCGACGGCGCCCAGGCCGCCGCCCTGATCAGCTCCCCTGCCGCCCTCGTCTCCCAGGGCATCAAGACCCACAGCGGCCGCAACGACCAGAACAGCGGCGGCGGAGGCGGAGGCGGAGGCGCCCGCCCCGCCAACCCGGCCAGCGGCGGCGTCGCCGCCCACAGCTCCCGCACCACCGGCGGGGGCGGCGGGGCCGGCGGCGGATCTGCCCCCTCCGCCGCACCCTCGCCCCGCAGCGGGTCCGCGCCCACCTCCGGCACCCCCCACAGCAGCCGCTCCTCCCGAGGCGGAAGCGGCTTCGGCACCACAGGCAACTCGAGCACAGGAGGTGGCGGGCGTTGACGACCCAGACCCACACGATGACGCCCCGCCGCACTTATCTCATCGGCCGCGCCCGTCCGAACGCGATCGTCGGCAAGAACCGCGAGACCGGCGAGATCGCTCTGATCATCGTCGGCGCGTTCCTCGGCATGATGAGCGGACTCCTCGTCCCCGTCCTCTCCCTGCGCATCGTCTGCCTCGTGGGCTTCCCCATGCTGGCGCTCGCCCTCGTGTACGTCCCGTACAAGGGGCGGACCTTCTACAAGTGGTTCGAGATCAACCGCAGCTTCAAGCGTTCCCTGCGCCGCGGCACCGCCTACCGCTCCAGCGCCATGGAAGCGGGCGTCAGCGCCGACGGCCGTGAGGTCGAGATCGGCCCGCCCCCCGGCATCGGCCGGATCAGCTGGCTCGCCGCCCCCTTCGGCCCCGACGAGATCGCCGTACTCCTCCACGCCGACCGGCGCACCGTCACCGCCGCCATCGAGATCGAGGGCCCCGGCGTCGGCCTCCGCGACAGCGAGGACCAGGAAGCCCTCGTCGACCGCTTCGGCACCCTCCTCAAGCACGTGGCCAACGGCGACGGCTTCGTCACCCGCCTCCAGATGCTCGCCCGCACCCTCCCCGCCGACCCCGACGCCCACGCCAAGGACGTCGCCCAACGCGGCGACAAGGCGTCCCCGGGCTGGCTCCAGGAGTCCTACGACCAGCTCCAGTCCATGGTCTCCACCTCCAGCGAGCAGCACCGCGCCTACCTCGTCGCCTGCATGCACTACAGCCGTGAACTGGCCGCCGAGGCCAACGCCATGGCCCGCGCCGCCCGCCCCCACGGCGGCCGCAGGTTCGACCGCGACGCCGGCCTCGCCGTCGTCATGGCCCGCGAACTCACCGACATCTGCGCCCGCCTCGCCGAGGCCGACATCCGGGTCCGCCAGCCGCTCGGCCAGAGCCGGCTGGCCTCCCTCGTGCACTCCATGTACGACCCCGACCACCCCATCGACCACATTCAGGCCATGACCAAGCGCAACGCCTGGCCCGCCGAACTGGACGCGGTCGAGCCGACGTTCCTCCAGGCCAAGACCCGCGAGTCCACCACCCGCGCCCCCTGGTGCCACGCCACGGCCTGGGTGAAGGAATGGCCGATGACCCCCGTCGGCGTCAACTTCCTCGCCCCGCTCCTCGTCCACACCCCCGACGTCATCCGTACCGTCGCCGTCTGCATGGACCTCGAACCCACCGAGATCGCCATCGAACGCATGCTGACCGAGAAGACCAACGACGACGCGGAGGCCAGCCGCCAGGCCAAGATGAACCGCACAGTCGACCCCCGCGACATCGCCGCCCACGGCCGGCTCGACCAGCGGGGTGAAGATCTCGCCAGCGGCGCGGCCGGAGTGAACCTGGTGGGGTACATCACGGTGTCGTCCCGTTCACCCGAGGCCCTAGCCCGCGACAAGCGCACGATCCGTGCATCGGCGGGCAAGTCGTATCTCAAGCTGGAATGGTGCGACCGCGAGCACCACCGGGCCTTCGTGAACACACTCCCGTTCGCCACAGGCATCCGCCGCTGACGACGCGTCTCCCGGACGCATCAACCCGAACGCACCGACCACAGCTCCAGCTCCTACTCCTGCTCCACCACCCGCAGGAAGAACCGCAACAAGAGAGGGCACCCCCACCATGCGAGACCCCCTGTCCGCATTGTCGGATGCCTTCACCTCCTTCCTCTTCGGCAAGGTGGAGACGACCCGCCTCCCCGTCCGTACGTCGACGGGCCAGGCCCAGGCCGTCTACCTCCCCACCGCCGCCCCCGGCCTCGGCGACTCCGGCGTGATCATCGGCCGCGAGGTCTACAGCGGCAAGGGCTACATCTACGACCCCTTCCAGTTGTACGGGCAACAGCTTCCCGCCCCCCACTGGCTCGTCCTCGGCGAGTCCGGCAACGGCAAGTCCGCGCTGGAGAAGACGTACGTCCTGCGCCAGCTCCGCTTCCGCGACCGTCAGGTCGTCGTCCTGGACGCCCAGGGCGAGGACGGCGTCGGCGAATGGAACCTCATCGCCCAGGAGCTGGGCCTGACCCCCATCCGTCTGGACCCCACCGCAGCGCTCAACGGCGGCATCCGGCTCAACCCCCTCGACCCCTCCATCACCACCACCGGCCAGCTCGCCCTGCTCCGCACGATCATCGAAGTCGCCATGGGCCACGGGCTGGACGAACGGTCTGGCTTCGCGCTGAAGGTCGCCCACGCCTACGTCACCGCGACCATCACCGACCGCCAACCGGTCCTGATGGACATCGTGGAACAACTGCGCCACCCCGAGCCCGAGTCCGCCGAGGCGATGAACGTCGACATAGACGATGTACGGGCCTGGGGCCTGGACGTCGCCCTCGTCCTGGACCGGCTCGTCGACGGTGACCTGCGCGGCATGTTCGACGGTCCCACGGCCGCCGGCATCGACCTCGACGCGCCCCTCATCGTCTTCGACCTCTCGCACATCGACCGCAACTCGATCGCGATGCCGATCCTGATGGCGATCGTCGGCGTCTGGCTGGAGCACACCTGGATCCGGCCCGACCGCAAGAAGCGCATCTTCCTGGTCGAAGAGGCGTGGCACATCATCAACTCCCCCTTCGTCGCGCAGCTCTTCCAGCGCCTCCTGAAGTTCGGACGCCGGCTCGGACTCTCCTTCGTCGCCGTCGTCCACCACCTCAGCGACGTGGTCGACGGAGCCGCGGCGAAGGAAGCGGCGGCCATCCTCAAGATGGCTTCCACCCGCACGATCTACGCCCAGAAGTCGGACGAGGCAAGAGCGACCGGCCGGGTCATCGGCCTGCCCCGCTGGGCCGTCGAGATCATCCCGACCCTCACCCCCGGCATCGCCGTCTGGGACGTCAACGGCAACGTCCAGGTCGTCAAACACCTGATCACCGAGGCCGAACGCCCCCTTGTCTTCACCGACCGCGCCATGACCGAGGGATCGACGGACGACCTGCTCCCCGAGGACATCCGCGCCGCCGAACTGGAGGCGGAGCAACGAGCGGCCCGGATCGAGAACCAGCAACGGATCAACGAGTCGTCAGAGTCAACGGTGGCATGACATGGCACGACAGACAGCACGGGGCAGGGGCCCGGCCCATCACGACGGATACGACCGGACTCAGGGCGGCGGTGGCGTCCCGGACGGCCTGCTGATCGGCCTCCTGGCCCTCCTCCTCGCGGCCACCCTGGTCGCCTGGACGGCCACCGGCCTGGCCGGGCTCCTCGCCCACGGAGCCTGGCCGGACGGCGTGACGCTCACCCGGTCCCCGCTCGCCCTGCGCGAACTGGCCACCGCCCCGCAGGACCTCGCCGCCGCCTGGCCAGGGACACCTCCGTCCCAGCTCTCCGGATACGGGCTGTTCTGGGGCCTGTTCATCGGCGAACTGATGGTGCTGGTGGTCCTCACGGTGTTCGTACTCGGGGTCGTGGCCCGTGGCCGTGCCGTACGGGAACGACGCCGCGAGGAGCGAGCCTTCGGAACGCACGAGAAGCAGCCTCCCGCAGGAGCGTCGACACCGGAACCAGCAGCAGGAACACCGCCAGAAACTCCGACGGAAGCCCAGCCGCGAACACAGGCCGGAGCCACGGCACCACCCCCGGCAACATCGGCGACATCGACATCCGACCGCACCACCCCAAGCGACCCCGCAGCCGAATACGCGCCCCCTCCCTCCGACGGAGATGTACTCCTCCC
>NZ_NEUE01000270.1:35967-40790 GCF_002910905.1 Streptomyces sp. SM11
CCCGGCGCCCCACCGTCGTCCAGGCCATCCACGACGCCGAAGGGCCCGCCCTCGTCATCACCTCGGACCCCACCGTCTGGGTTGAGACGAAAGACGCCCGCAGCAAGCTCGGCCCGGTCCTCGTCTACGACCCGGGCCACCTCTGCGACACCCCGGCCCGCCTCCACTGGTCGCCCACCGCGGGCTGCGAGCTCCCCGAAGACGCCGCCGCCCGCGCCGCCGCCCTGCTCGCCCCCGTACGCCCGCAGGCCCGGATCGACGCGGCGGTGGCCGACACGGCGCAGACGCTCCTCCAGTGCTGGCTGCACGCCGCAGCGGTGGACGGCCGCCCCTTCCGTCAGGTCCTGCGCTGGGCCTCCGGGGCCGGCGCCCACGAACCGGTACGCCTCCTCCGTACGCACCCCAAGGCCGCGTCCGGGCTCGCCGGGCTGCTGGAGTCCGCCCTCACCGCCTATCCGGAACGGCGCGAAGTGGCCCAGGAACTGACGGTACGGGCGTTCGCCGCGCTCTCCACGGTGCACATCCGCGAGGCCTGCACGGCGAACCGAGCGGATTCCCTCGCGCTGGAATCTTTTGCGGACGAAGGGGGAACGCTCTATCTGGTGGGCGACCCCGTCGAGGATCCCCGGTCCCACCCCGGCGCGATGCCCCTCCTCACCGCGCTCGCCGCAGACGTGGTCGAGCACGGCCGCCGCATGGCCGCACGGTCATCCGACGGTCGGCTCGACCCACCAATGAGGCTCGTCCTCGACGACGTCGCGGCCGTGGCACCCTTTCCCCAGCTCCCGGATCTGCTGGCGACCGGCCAGAACCGGGGCATGCCCGCCCTGGTGCTGCTCCGCTCCCAGGAACAGGGCCGGGCCCGCTGGCAGGAACACCTGCACGCCCCGGCCCCCGGTGTCAGCTAAGGGCTGTCCCGTAGAAGACGAAAGCCCCTGGACGAAGAAGACCCCCGGAGCGCCGCTACGCCTGCCGCCCGAGGACGTACTCCAGCTCCAGCTCGCCCCGGCCGCCCGGGGCCGGAATCCGCTGCCCGGAGGGGACGAACCCGAACCGCCGATAGAAGGCGGCGGCCCGCGGGTTCTTCTCGTGCACGTAGAGACGCACCCGCTCCAGCCGGGGCGAGGACAGCGACCAGGCCCACGCGACGGCCTCCCGGAACAGCGCGTCCGTCACCCCGGACCCCCGGGCCCCGGGCCGGACGAACACACCGACGAGGTGCGCCTGGTGCAGCTCAGCGGCCTCCCCGAAGCGCACATCGTCCTCCGGGCTCTCGACGAGCACGGTGACCGTCCCCGCCCACACCCCATCGGGCGACTCCGCGACGAACTGCCGGACACAGCCGCCCCCGTCCTCGGCGGCGGCAGCAGCACGCTCCTGCCAGAAGACGTCCGGCTTCGCCACCGCCTCCTCGTACGACTCCAGGAACGCCACAGGGGCCGCCGGATCCTTCAGCGCATCCAGGCGCAGCTGCCTGACCTGCGGCCATTCGTCGGGCCGTACAGCACGCATCACATAGTCCATGCCCCGATCCTCACCCCCCGCCCGCCCCACGTTCAACCGACCACCCCCGCCGCGTGTGGCCGCCGGTGTCGCGGTGGTCGCCCCGACCCCGACGCGCCGCCTCCTCGATGCCTACGTCCATCGCCTCCCGGCCGTACCCGGCGCGCCGGCCTCGTCGGACCCGCGCATCACGACGCTGACGGAGCGGGAGCGGGGAATCTTCACCGCGAGCGGGAGAAAGGCCCGGAACGCAGGAAAGCCCCGCACCATAGGTGCGGGGCTTTCCCGGAAAAATTGTTCGGCGGCGTCCTACTCTCCCACAGGGTCCCCCCTGCAGTACCATCGGCGCTGAAAGGCTTAGCTTCCGGGTTCGGAATGTAACCGGGCGTTTCCCTAACGCAATGACCACCGAAACACTATGAAATTAACCAACACCGGATGAAACACGGCCGTTCGTTATTTCAGAACTAACACAGTGGACGCGAGCAACTGAGGACAAGCCCTCGGCCTATTAGTACCAGTCAGCTCCACCCGTTACCGGGCTTCCACATCTGGCCTATCAACCCAGTCGTCTACTGGGAGCCTTAACCCTTCAAGAGGGTGGGAATACTCATCTCGAAGCAGGCTTCCCGCTTAGATGCTTTCAGCGGTTATCCTTTCCGAACGTAGCCAACCAGCCATGCCCTTGGCAGGACAACTGGCACACCAGAGGTTCGTCCGTCCCGGTCCTCTCGTACTAGGGACAGCCCTTCTCAATATTCCTGCGCGCGCAGCGGATAGGGACCGAACTGTCTCACGACGTTCTAAACCCAGCTCGCGTACCGCTTTAATGGGCGAACAGCCCAACCCTTGGGACCGACTCCAGCCCCAGGATGCGACGAGCCGACATCGAGGTGCCAAACCATCCCGTCGATATGGACTCTTGGGGAAGATCAGCCTGTTATCCCCGGGGTACCTTTTATCCGTTGAGCGACAGCGCTTCCACAAGCCACTGCCGGATCACTAGTCCCGACTTTCGTCCCTGCTCGACCCGTCGGTCTCACAGTCAAGCTCCCTTGTGCACTTACACTCAACACCTGATTGCCAACCAGGCTGAGGGAACCTTTGGGCGCCTCCGTTACTCTTTAGGAGGCAACCGCCCCAGTTAAACTACCCATCAGACACTGTCCCTGATCCGGATCACGGACCCAGGTTAGACATCCAGCACGACCAGAGTGGTATTTCAACGACGACTCCACAACCACTGGCGTGGCCGCTTCAAAGTCTCCCACCTATCCTACACAAGCCGAACCGAACACCAATATCAAACTATAGTAAAGGTCCCGGGGTCTTTCCGTCCTGCTGCGCGAAACGAGCATCTTTACTCGTAGTGCAATTTCACCGGGCCTATGGTTGAGACAGTCGAGAAGTCGTTACGCCATTCGTGCAGGTCGGAACTTACCCGACAAGGAATTTCGCTACCTTAGGATGGTTATAGTTACCACCGCCGTTTACTGGCGCTTAAGTTCTCAGCTTCGCCACCCCGAAGAGCAGCTAACCGGTCCCCTTAACGTTCCAGCACCGGGCAGGCGTCAGTCCGTATACATCGCCTTACGGCTTCGCACGGACCTGTGTTTTTAGTAAACAGTCGCTTCTCGCTGGTCTCTGCGGCCACCCCCAGCTCAAGCAGCAAGTGCTATCACCAGTGATGGCCCCCCTTCTCCCGAAGTTACGGGGGCATTTTGCCGAGTTCCTTAACCATAGTTCACCCGAACGCCTCGGTATTCTCTACCTGACCACCTGAGTCGGTTTAGGGTACGGGCCGCCATGAAACTCGCTAGAGGCTTTTCTCGACAGCATAGGATCATCCACTTCACCACAATCGGCTCGGCATCAGGTCTCACCCTTAAATGTGTGACGGATTTACCTACCACACGGGCTACACCCTTACCCCGGGACAACCACCGCCCGGGCTGGACTACCTTCCTGCGTCACCCCATCGCTTACCTACTACAAGTCTGGTTCATCGGCTCCACCACTACCCTCAACTCCGAAGAGATCGGGCCGGCTTCACGGACTTAGCATCGCCTGATTCAGTACTGGGCGTTTCAAAGCGGGTACCGGAATATCAACCGGTTGTCCATCGACTACGCCTGTCGGCCTCGCCTTAGGTCCCGACTTACCCTGGGCAGATCAGCTTGACCCAGGAACCCTTAGTCAATCGGCGCACACGTTTCTCACGTGTGTATCGCTACTCATGCCTGCATTCTCACTCGTGAACCGTCCACAACTCGCTTCCGCGGCTGCTTCACCCGGCACACGACGCTCCCCTACCCATCCATACGGGCGTTGGCCCTATGTGTATGAATGACACGACTTCGGCGGTACGCTTGAGCCCCGCTACATTGTCGGCGCGGAATCACTTGACCAGTGAGCTATTACGCACTCTTTCAAGGGTGGCTGCTTCTAAGCCAACCTCCTGGTTGTCTCTGCGACTCCACATCCTTTCCCACTTAGCGTACGCTTAGGGGCCTTAGTCGATGCTCTGGGCTGTTTCCCTCTCGACCATGGAGCTTATCCCCCACAGTCTCACTGCCGTGCTCTCACTTACCGGCATTCGGAGTTTGGCTAAGGTCAGTAACCCGGTAGGGCCCATCGCCTATCCAGTGCTCTACCTCCGGCAAGAAACACACGACGCTGCACCTAAATGCATTTCGGGGAGAACCAGCTATCACGGAGTTTGATTGGCCTTTCACCCCTAACCACAGGTCATCCCCCAGGTTTTCAACCCTGGTGGGTTCGGTCCTCCACGAAGTCTTACCTCCGCTTCAACCTGCCCATGGCTAGATCACTCCGCTTCGGGTCTAGAGCGTGCAACTCAAACGCCCTGTTCGGACTCGCTTTCGCTACGGCTTCCCCACACGGGTTAACCTCGCTACACACCGCTAACTCGCAGGCTCATTCTTCAAAAGGCACGCAGTCACGACTGCATGTGCAAGCACATACAGCGACGCTCCCACGGCTTGTAGGCACACGGTTTCAGGTACTATTTCACTCCGCTCCCGCGGTACTTTTCACCATTCCCTCACGGTACTATCCGCTATCGGTCACCAGGGAATATTTAGGCTTAGCGGGTGGTCCCGCCAGATTCACACGGGATTTCTCGGGCCCCGTGCTACTTGGGTGTCTCTCAAACGAGCCGTTGATGTTTCAGCTACGGGGGTCTTACCCTCTACGCCGGACCTTTCGCATGTCCTTCGCCTACATCAACGGTTTCTGACTCGTCCCACAGCCGGCAGACTGTGAAAGAGAGATCCCACAACCCCGCATGCGCAACCCCT